>JAITOM010000300.1 GCA_031289975.1 Methanobrevibacter sp.
TTATTTATTTTTAAAAATAATAATTATAATTTTTTTAATTAAAAATTTGACATTTATGATGTAATTTAAAAAATTTCATTATTGAACTTGTTCAATTAGAAAATCTTTGATTTTCTTTACTTACAAACATTATTTCATACACTATAATTAAAATATAATTTATATTATTTAAAATTTAAAATTATAGGTTTTTATAAATTAGTATTTAAAATTAAATAATTTAATGAAAAAAATTATCATCCAAAATTTAAGAACTTTACCAAATGACTATAATTGATTTTTATAGATTTGTAATATGAGAATGGGCAATAATTCCTCCTTAATAGGGAAAATACAAGTGTAAAATTAGCAGGGATAATTTTTGTATTAACATATTATCTTGAGTATAATCTAATTTATGATGTGGACAAAATTTGGACAAAAATTGAAAATGTGGACAAAATGTTACAAACTTAGAAATTCATATTACTTTTTAGTCCATAAAATCCATTTTTTTTGTTCCCATTTGAATAATATTTAAATATAAAACCTTCATCAACTAATTTATTAAGGTCTCTTAGTGCAGTGCGTGGAGAAACATTGAAATATTCTCCATATTCTGCTGTTGTGAATAATTTACTGTCATTAAGTATTAATTCTAATGCTTTAATCTGTCTGCTATTCAATCCTAACTCTTTTAAATTAGCAGTGTTTTTAGACTTAAAAACTTTTTTAGAGTTATATTCATGACCATAGAATATTATTTTAAACAACTGTTCTTCTTCTTTAAATTTTGCTTTTTTTAAGCCATTTTGTTTCATTATTGACTGAATTTTGGAAATTCCAGTTCCATATTGTTCCATTAGATTTATTCTATGAAACAACTCGCAAATCTTTTTATTTCTATGAGCATAGCAACTTTCATTTTTTTGAATTGAATTTATGGTAACTGGAGGTATTAATTTACCTGGACTTGTAATTTCAATCCTATTTTTAAATATGAAAACAGATATTGAGGAATATTTCATTTCATAATCCCTATGAGCAATAGCATTAATTAATCCTTCCCTTATTGCTTCCATTGGGTATTGCTGAATATCTATTCTATTAAATCCCTCAATTCTTTGATATGTGTTTGTATGTTTTTTTATAAATTTTTCAACTTCATTAACAAGTTTTACAAAAGGAAACTTCATTTCTTCACTATCAATTATATTAACTTTATCAGTTCCTTGAAATCTTGCAACTTTAATTTCATGTTGAGGGATGAATTTAGAAGGATTTTCACCAAAGAAAAGTATTCCAGTATTTAAGATTCCATCTCCATTAGGATCAACGACCTTTACCTTATTTTCCAAAAAGTCTAAAAAATCAATTTCATCTAATCCTGATTTTTCAATGAAATATTTAACTTCATTTAGATCTATATCATCAACCGTAAATGCATTATTTATTTTTTCATCAAAATTAATGTCATATTGTTTTTTTATATTTAATAAAAACTTAGATAAGCTATTTTTAATTTCTTTTAACAAATCATCAATATTTTTGAATTTTTTATAAGTCACTTCATGGGCTTTATCTATAAACCTTTGACTATTCTTATCTCCTTTAATTCCATCCAAAATAAACATGAAGGTATTTTTTGAATTTTTTCCATATCTAAAAACATTAAATTCTTTTTCAGAAGCAGATATTCCATCATCACCAATATTTCCATATATATTTCCAATTAAACCAATGAAAATATCACTTTTTTCAACTTCTTTTAAATATATGTCTTTAGGATCAAGTCCTTCAGCAGGAACATCTTCAAAAATGAACACATTAAAAATTTCATATCCCACTTCCTTTTCTATAAACTTTTTAATTTCTAATTTTTCCTTTCTAAACTCACTCTGATTTCCACTTACAAAAACTTTATATTTGTTCATAATTACACACTCATTGTTTTATTAAATCCAAAAAAGCTCATAGTAACCACATTTTCTACAAATTTTTAATTTTTTAGGGTTTGGAATTTCAGGATTACAAATTTAGTATTTAAAATTTCAGGATTACAAATTTAGTAATTTTTCATATTAGAAGAAATAATTGTTGCTCACTTTCAAATAAAATATTATATTTTTATCAGTTGAATTTTTCACATCCTCAAAAAATTATCATTTTAAAACTTTTCCATAATGGACTATAATTTATTGAGCTTTTAAATTATTGGAAGTTAATTCTATCTGAGATATTTTTAGTTAAAGTTAACTTTCTAAATGGTAAGTCTTTAGATTTGGATTTAATTTCTTCAATTAATTCATCTATCTTCATATTCTTTTTTTCACTGGTCGAACGGATGGAAATAGTAAGATTATTTGTTTCAATTTCTTTATCTCCAATTACCATAGTATATGGTATCCATTCTTTAAAAGCATTTCTTATTTTTTTACCAATTCTATCTTCCTTATCATCAATGTCAACACGAATATTCTCTGCATATATTTTATTAAATAATTCATTTGAAAATTCAAGATGTTTCTCACCAATTGGAATTATTCTAACTTGAGTGGGTGATAACCAAACAGGAAACATTGGTGGTTTTTCATTTATTTCAATAGCTATTTTTTCAAGTAAACTACATATAACTCTCTCTATACTTCCAGTTGGACTACAATGAAGAATTATTGGGTGATGTTCTTTTTCATCTTCTCCTAAGTAATTAATTTTAAATCTTTTACCACTTTCAACATCGATTTGAACTGTTGGGTTTTCAATAGGTCTTCCTAATGCATCAATAGCTGCAAAATCTATTTTACAAACCCAATAATGTTTTCTTATTGGGATCAGTTCTAAAATAACTGGTTTCCCTATTTTATTAACTATATTATACATCCATTCTTTATTTTCATTGTAAAACTCTTTTGAAGCTCTAAAAATTATTTCATAGTTAATATTAAGATCTATCCCAGTTTGAATACAAATATTTACTTGATTTTCAAATTCTTTCAAGGTTTGTTTCATATCAGCACATGCTGTATGCCAATCAGGCATAGTGAATCCTCTTAAGCGTTTAAGACCAACAACTTCTCCTCTTTTCTCGAATCTAAAGCTATATGTGGATAATTCATAGATTTTTGCAGGAAGATTTTTCCAAGTTAGAAAAGAATTTGCTAATAATCTAAATGCTCCAAAACAACATGCAAATCTAAGCATTAATTCTTTTTTTGTCTGAATTTTATATTGTCTTTCACCAAATTTCTCTGCATGTTCTCTTATTGCATCGTTAGATAAGTCATACATTACAGGTGTTTCAATTGGCATCGCACCATTTTTAACCACTAAGTTATACACATAATCAGATATTAAATCTCTAATTAACTTACCTTTTGGAAACCACTTTAGATGACCGACATCAGCAGCACTTTCGTAGTCACATAATTCTTTTTCTTTCATTAATTTTACATGAGGTGGTTCTTCACCAGTGGATTGTGTGTTTCCAAGCTCATATTCCATGAGATTTTTAAGGTCTTTGTTTGAGAATTTATAGTCTTCTATAGACATTAATTTACCATTTTCATCAAGAATTAAAAATTGTGGGGTTTCCTTTATTATCTCTTCATTTTTTTTGATAGTATCTTTTGATTCAATGGTTCTTGATAGTTCAGATAATGGATGACCTTTACATGTTAGTTCAAAAGATTTATACCAACCGAATGGTACTCTGTAAATATCATAACCTTCTTTTTTAAATTTATCCTCAATTTTTTTAAGTATTTCAATGGCTACTTTAGGAGAACTTAATGAGGAAGATAAATGTGCATAGGGATAAAGAACTATGTTGTTTGCTTTTACTTTTTCATATATGTCTTTTATTTCATTAAATACATTATCTATAAGATTTTCAATATTTTTTTCATCTTCCCTCTCAACGGCTGAAAATACTACCAAAGATTCTTCAAAAGAACCATTTTTTTTAGTTTCTTCAATTTTTTCAGCTATTTTAGTTTTGTTTTTAGTTTGATATTTTAAATAATCTGAATGAATAAATAATACTCTCATTAAATCACTTCTTTATGATTAAATTATTAATTATTACTTTTAAATATGGTCATTATGGAAAAGTTTTTAAATTGAATGATAAATTTTTTTATTAAATTATTTAATTTTAAATCTAGTAGTTTTGATAAAGTTCTTAATAAATAACTTTTTCAAAAATAAATATTATAAAAATAAATATTATTAAAAAATATTAATTTAAAATTATTTATATTAATTAAAACAAATTTATATTATTCAAAATTTAAAATTATAGATTTTTATAAATTAATATTTAAAATTAAATAATTTAATAAAAAAATTATCATCCAAAATTTAAGAACTTTTCCAAAACCACTATAAAATATTATTTTTTTAATTTTATAAATATTTTTTTCAATTTATTTATAATTGTAATTAAATGCGAGTTCAATAGAAATAAATCATTAATTTTTTTCTTCATTATACATATAATTTATTTACAATTCATATTTTTTATAAATTAATATATTTTTAAATAATATTTTAATAATAAAAGAATATTAAAATTTTAAATTATGAAATAAGATATTTTATTAAATAAATATACACTACAGTACATTGTAAAAATAATTTTCCTAAGATTTAAAATATTAATTAAAAATCATTAATATTTACAACATAAATTTATAAAACACTTTTTTAAGGTTTATACTATACTGTAATAATACATTAATTATATGAACAATTCATTTATTATCAAACAAATGAGAAGATATTCTTTCAGCTATTAAAATAGTAGAGGATACAATTAATATTAATATCCAATCCAATATTTCAAGTCCTGTTGTTTTAAATATCATTTGTAAAAATGGTATGTAAATAATTAATAGCTGTAATAAAAATGATGCTGAAATAGCTATCCAAAAAAGGTTATTCTTTTCATTTGATTTTGCTCTATTATTAATAGCATTAAATAGCTGATAAACTACAAAAACACTAAATGCCATAGTCATAGCTAATTTTTCTTCTCTTTGAGAGTTTAGTTCATAAGTAAATAAAAGTAAGGTTCCCGTTGCCATCACAATCCCAGCAATAAATACTTTAATTAAAATGTTTTTTGATAAAATATCTCCTTTTCCTGGTTTTCTACTCATTATATTCCTTTCAGCACCTTCCATACCTAAAGTTTGAGCTGGAGGTCCGTCCATCATAATATTGATCCATAAAATTTGAACAGGGGTAAATGGAAGTGGCAAATTTAAAATTGAAGCTGAAATAATAGTTAAAATGGCTCCAACATTTGTAGAAACTTGAAACTTTACAAACCTTTTGATATTATCAAATATTTTTCTTCCTTCTTTAATAGCCTTAATTATTGTTGCAAAGTTATCATCTTGAATTATCATATCAGCGGCTTCTTTGGAAACATCTGTTCCACTACCCATTCCCACACCAATAGAAGCTTTTTTAAGTGCAGGAGCATCATTAACACCATCTCCAGTCATTGAAACAATATTATCATGATTTTGCAGTGCTTCAACAATCCTAACTTTCTGTTCAGGAAAAACTCTTGCATAAACTTCAACATCTTCAACAACACTGTCAAATTCTTCATTGGAAAGTTTATCAAGGTTTTGACCAGTTAAAACCTTACCTTTAGTTAATATGCCAATTTCTCTTGCAATAGATGAAGCTGTTGATTGATGGTCTCCTGTAATCATCACAACTTTTATTCCTGCTTTTTTACAAGATTTAACAGCATTTTTTGCTTCTTCTCTTGGAGGATCCATCATACCAAGTAAACCAACAAATATTAATTCAGATTCAACTAAATCAGGATCATCAACATTAAAATTACAATCTACTTCCCTATAAGCAAGACCTAAAACTCTAAGAGCAAAATTAGTCATTTCTTTAATATCGGTAAGAATTTTATTTCTATTTTCATCGCTGAGAATTTCTATGCTTCCATTCTTATCAATGTATTTAGATTTCTCTAAGATAATTTCTGGTGCACCTTTACTAAAAAAATATAATTTTTCCCCTACTTTATGTACTGTTGTCATTCTTTTTCTAACACTATCCAATGGATGTTCTTTTATACGAGGATAAGTTTTCTCGAATTCTAATTTTTCATAACCATTATTTAATCCATAATTTAATACAGCCACATCAGTGGGATCACCAGTACATTTACCATCTTTAATAGTTGAATTGTTACATAGAGTAGCTATTTCAAAAGATTTATTAGGATTCGCGACTCTCGTATCTTTAACTTCCATTTTATTCAATGTTAGTGTCCCAGTTTTATCACTGCAAACAACTGTACATGATCCAAGGGTTTCAACAGCCAATAATTTTTTTACAAGTGCATTCGATTTAGCCATTCTTTGCATACCTAATGCTAAAGTCAAGGTTAAAACTGCTGGAAGACCTTCAGGAATAGCTGCAACAGCAAGAGAAACAGCAGTCATAAATGTTTCAACGAGTGGAATACCTTTTAAAAATTGAAGAATAAAAACAATAACACAAACAACAATAGCTATCAAACCAAGAGTTTTACTTAAAGATTTTATTTTATTTTGAAGTGGAGTTGCCTTATCTTTCTCACTTATCATTTGAGCAATCTTTCCAATTGAGGTGTTCATTCCAATAGCTATTACAATTCCAGTCCCACGACCAGATATAACATTAGAATCCATGTAAGCTATTGCTTTTCTTATATTTTCATCATGAGAATCCTTATCAACCTTTAATAGATTAACATCTTCATCACTCTTTGTTACAGGAAAAGATTCACCAGTTAAAGAAGATTCATCTATTTTTAAATTAGATGAATCAACAATAATTAAATCAGCAGGAATCTTATCTCCTTCTTCAACAATTACAATATCACCTATTGTAATCTGGTCTCCACCAACTTTTTGAATCTGACCATCTCTTTTAACAATCGCATCTGTTGTTACAAGAGATTTCAATTTTTCTATGGCTTTTTCAGATTTGTACTCCTGTATAAATCCAATAATTCCATTCAAAAGAACAACAAATAAAATTACTATAGAATCGATCACATCCCCAACAAAATATCCTGCAATAGCAGCAAGTATAAGAAGGAAAATAAGTAAATCCATAAATTGCATTAAAAAAATCTTTAAATAAGAATCCTTTTCATCTTCCATTAACTCATTATTACCATGAATTTTAAGTCGTTCTATAGCTTCTAAATTAGTTAATCCATCTTCACGACTTTCATATTTCTTATAAACTTTTTCTAAGTCATTCATCTAATTTCAACCTTATGTTTTTAATTTTCAATTTATTTATAAATTGAGTATAGTCTTTTGTAAAATTAATTTTTTCATGTTAAAATTTGAGTTGGATTTTCATGAAAATTTTATTTTAATTAAAATTGTTGATTATTGAATTATAATAATTATATAAATTATTTATTTAAATAAATATATTATAACAATTAATATTAAAAAATAAAGAAAAACTTCGTTTTTCTAAGTGAAATAAAAAATTTCACTAAAGAAAATTAGAAATTTTCTAACTTATAAAATCATGAATTTTATAAATAACAAAAATTTAAAATTTAATTTATATTTAAATAAATATTTCATTATAGTGTTCTGTATGATTAATTATGTTATATTAAATTTCTAATTATGTTATATTAAATTTCAAAAAATTTTTTGCAAAATATTTTTTAAATATAGTGGAATAAAAAAAGTTTGTAATTAATCATTTATTTTTATTTGCTTAATTTTCAATAATACTTTCTAATATTTTAATAAATTATTAATTAATAAATTTAACTATTTTATTTTTAAAAATAAATAATATTATATTTTTATTCATGAAGTTAATAATTTAAAGATATTTTTAAAAAACTCATTACTTAAAAACATTTTTTAGTTCACTATAATATTTAATTTTAAAAAAAGTTATTTATTAAGATCTTTATCAAAACCACTATATTAATATATTATAAAATATTAATCTCTTAAATGACGATTTTTATTTTTCATCTGTTAAAAATTTATTTTCAACTTAGGATAATTTATTCTCAGTTTTTAAAAATATGAATTATAAAAAAAATAATTTAAGTTAAAAATTTATTTTCAACTTAGGTTAATTTATTCTCAGTTTTTAAAAATAAGAATTATAATAAAAATAATTTAATATATTGTATATTAAAAATTGTAATTA
>JAITOM010000303.1 GCA_031289975.1 Methanobrevibacter sp.
TATAGTGGTTTTGATAAAGTTCTTAATAAATAACTTTTTTAAAAATAAATATTATTAAAAAATATTAATTTAAAATTATTTATATTAATTAAAATATACTTATATTATTTAAAATTATAGATTTTAACGAAGTAATATTTAAAATTAAATAATTTAATAAAAAAAATTATCATTCAAAATTTAAGAACTTTTCCAAAATGACTATAATTTATTTTAATTTATTTTTTTAAATTTCTTGTTTTTAAGAAATAATTTAAATAAAACTTTTTAATTTTAATTTAATAAAAATATAAAGAATAATTTTAAAAAGTAAAATATTTTAATAAAATTAATAAAATTAAAAATGCTAAAAATTTGGTTCTTGACTATAGTAAACTAATTTTTTTAAAAAAAGAATAAATTCTTCATAATTGATTTGATAAAGTTTTTAAGTAATAATTTTTTTTAAAATAAATATTATTAAAAATAGAATATTATTAAAATATATTGATTTAAAATTATAGATTCTTATAAATTAATATTTAAAACAAATATAATAAAAAAATTATCAATTACAATAATGACCATAAGCTGAAAAATAATTTTATAAAAAATAATTAATTAAATCATTAAATGTCTTAGACTATAACTTGATAAATAAAAACTATAAACTGATAAATAAAAAATTATAATCTAAATTTGGAGGATAAATTATGACAAGACCAGAATGGGTAATGTATTCAGATGAAGAAATTGAAGAATTGATTTTAAGATTTAATCGTGAAGGAAAAACTGCAAGTGAAATAGGAATTATTTTAAGAGATACTTATGGAGTTCCAAGTGTTAAAAATGTTGTTGGAGAAAAAATCACAGCTATTTTAAGAAAAAATGATCAGGCAGGAGATTATCCTGAAGATATAATGAATTTAATTAGAAGAGCTGTTAATATTAGAGACCATATAAACGAAAATCCCAAAGATTTACATAGTAAAAGAGGATTAAACATTATTGAGTTTAGAATTCGTAGATTAGGTAATTATTACTCTAAAGAAGGGAAATTATCTGAAGGATGGAGATATGATCCAAAAGAAGCAGCACTCCTTGTTAAATAGAGCAAATATTGCATGTGATGTATTAAAAAAGCATATATCTCAAGAAAACATTGTAAGAATCGTATCTCATAATGATGCTGATGGTTTATCAGCAGCAGGAATAATAGCTAATGCTATTAAAGAGGAAGATGGTAAATTTCATGTGACCATCCTTCCAAGACTTAAAGAAGAAGATATTAGTCAATTAAAAAAAGAGAGATATAATCTATTTGTCTTCTGTGATATGGGTAGTGTTTTTTTAAAGGATATCAACAATTTTAAATCTGATGTTATAATATTGGATCATCATATACCTGATGAGAGTGAAGCTAAAGAACATGTTGTTCATGTAAATCCTCATCTTTTTGGAATTGAAGGAAGTAAAGAAGTAAGTGGGTCTGGAACATCTTATTTAGCTATTAGAGGAATGGATAAAAAACATTTGGCTAATTTGGCATTGGTTGGTGCTTTTGCTGATATGCAGTTTCAAAATGGTTTTATAGGAGTTAATTCACTAATTTTAGATGAAGCTAAAGAATTTGGTGGCTTAAAAATCCATGATGATTTAAAAATAGCTTCTAAAAATAGTGAACAGATTTATAAATCAATAGCTTACACTTTCAATCCTGGATTACCTGGTTTGACTGGAGATTTAGAGGCATCTATGACATTTTTAGAAAAAATGGAATTATCTTATGGAGTTAAATTCTCTGACCTTGAAGGTGAAGAACAAGATATTTTAAAGGATGAGTTAATCAAAATTAATCCAAAAATTTTTGGAGAAGTTTTCACAACACCAAAGGAATCACCTGAACTTAGAAATTTAGAAGATTATGGTAGTATCTTAGATTCCTGTGGTAAAAATAAAAAGTTTGGTTTAGGAATTAGTTTATGTCTTGGTGAAAGAGAAAAGGCATTGGATGTAGCGACTAATTTACAAAACAAATATAGAAACCAGCTTATAAAAGGTTTTGATTGGATTAGAAAAGAAGGTACTGTTGAATTAGATAATATTCAGTATATGTACAGTGAAGATAAAATTATAAAAACACTTCTTGGAACAATTGCGGGTATTGGATTATCTATTAACCTTTTTAATAACAATAAACCTATTATTGGAATGTCACGATTTCACAATGATATAAAAATATCTGGAAGAACAACCAGAGCCCTTGTTGATGCTGGTGTAAATCTTAGTACTGCTCTTCAAGGTACTGCAATTAGTTTTGGTGGTCAGGGTGGAGGTCATGATATTGCTGCAGGGGCAATGATCCCATTTAAAGAAAAAGACAATTTTTTAAATCTACTCAATGAAGTAATTGGAAAAGATTTAAATAATTAGCCCATGCCTTTTTATGATATAATTGAGAAAATTATTATAATGGTGTTGAGTTGGAAATAGAAGGAATGTTAATTAATTGTCCAGTTTGCAATGGGATAAAAACTGCACGGTCAAGAATTAAAACTGAAATAATACCTTACTTTGGTGAAGTAATGGAAACATCAGTTGTATGTGATATATGTGGATATAAGCATGCTGATGTTATGGCAGTGGATCACAAAGATCCTGTTAGATATGAAATAGAAATATCTGAAGATAGGTTATCTAATAGAGTAGTTAGATCACAATCTGCAACTGTTTCAATACCAGAACTTGGTATTAAAGTAGAACCAGGACCAAAATCAGAAGGTTATATATCCAATATTGAAGGAGTTTTAAATCGATTTCAAAATGGAGTAAAACAATCTTTAATATTGTTCCAAGAAGATGAAGCTCAAAAAAATGCAAAAAATATCCTTAAAAAGTTAGATAAACTATTAACTGGTGAATTAAAAGCAAGTTTAATTATTGAAGATCCTTTTGGTCAAAGTAACATAGTTGGTCTTGAAGTGAAAAAAAGACCATTAACGAAAGAAGAGTTAGCTAATTTAAAAAGTAGTTTCAATATAATTGATTCAAATAATGAGTAAAACAAAGCTATTTTATAAAAAAAACTTTTATTGCAAAAATTATAAAAATATTATTTTTAAAAATAAGAAAATAAAAATTATTATTTAAAAAATTAACTTATAGTCCTTTTGGAAAAGTTCTTAAATTTTGGATGAAAAATTTTTTTATTAAATTATTTAATTTTTAATATTATTTTATAAAAATTAATAATTTTAAATAATTTAAATATATTTTAATTAATATAAATGATTTTAAATTAATATTTTTT
>JAITOM010000304.1 GCA_031289975.1 Methanobrevibacter sp.
AAATACAATAAAATAACTAATAAAAGAACAGATAACTTACATAAGCAAAGTACGGACCTTATTGCGCAGTACGAACTTGTTTGTGTCGAAGATTTGGACTTAAAAGAATTAATTGTTAATGATAATAACAAAAAATTCAATTTTAAACTATTAAGAAAATCTATTCAAAATAGTAGCGCTGGCAAATTCTTTAATTTTTTAGCATACAAAGCTAAAAAGAATGGCAAGCATTTCATTAAAGTAGAAAGAAAATTCCCTTCCAGTCAATGTTGCAGTATTTGTGGTCGTAAAGTCTTAAAAACAAAAGACTTAAATAACAGATACCCCCAAATGTCCTATTTGTGACACTCAACATGACAGAGACATCAATGCAGCTATCAATATACTAAATAGAGGTTTACAATTATTTAAATCGCCCATGGGTAATGGGTTAAAAGCTTTGAGAGAAGGAACTCCACAATATGAGTTCTAATCAACAAGAATCCCCTGTCTTTAAACAGGGCGAGTATCAAATTAATAACTTCGATAAAAAGAATCTAAAGTTCTTTAATTTTAAAAACTAAAGTTTTTAAGGTCTAAAAATTTGATTTTAAACTATATTGTGAGGGTTTATGTGAGGTTTTAAAATGGATGATTTTTGTAGTGTTGTTTGTGCAATAGCTTGTGCTATTGTTCTTGCAGTAATAATTTTATCTTTTTTATAGTTAATTAAATGAATTGGTTGCTATTATGATTAAGAATACTCTTTTAAGATTAAATAATGCTTATAAAAAATATGGGAAGAATATTAAAATTTCATACAATCATAGAGAAGCATTGAATCAATGGTATAACAAATATAAGGATGAAGAACTAAGCAATGAAATGAAAAATTATCCTTATTTTCAGAAGATAATCTTAGAAGAACTATTAGGATATAAACTCGGTGTTGATTTTGAATTTGGTTATTCCTTAAATAATCGCTCTGTTGAATTTATGATAATTAAAGATGATGAACCATATATTCCAATAGAATTGAAAGGGTCAGATATAAATCTTGATAAACCTTATCACGGTGGTCTATCCCCCGTAGAACAAGTTTCCAACTATGCAAATAAAAAAGAATCCATAAAATGGTTTATAGTATCAAATTACTATGAATTCCGTTTATACAATCATAAATCACAAGATAAATACATACAATTTAATTTAGATGACTTAAAACACAATGACAATATATTAAAAGATTTTTTATTAATATTCACTAAGCAATCCATTCTAAAAGAGGATACTTTAAACAAATTATATGATGCTAAAGGATTGTTTGCCATAGATTATAGCTTAGAAAATGAATTCTACAAATTGTACAGTCAAACAAGGTTAATGCTAATCCAAGAATTAGAATATTCTAATTATATTAGTAAGCTTGAAGCCATTAACTATGCACAACTAATAATGAACAGATATATCTTTATTTGCTTTGCAGAAGATAAAAACCTCCTACCAGACAATACAAGCTTCAGTAACATATTAACACCCATACGAAACCATAACATCAGACGAAATGAAATATGGCATAGAATAAATGGATTATTCATAGACCTATACGATGGAAATCCTGAAAAAGGAATAAGCAATTACAATGGAGGATTATTTGAAGACGACCTCGGTCATTTAAAAATAAGAGATAAAATAGAAGAACACGATTATGAGGATATAAAAATCCAATACAAGTTCCCTGAACAAGAATACATTATAGACAATGAATTAAAGCAATACCCTTTAATTAATAAGATTTATCGTAATCTATTGGTTATCTCATCCTTTGATTTTGATAGTGATATAGATGTTAACATACTGGGTCATATATTTGAAAACAGTATAATAGACCTTGAAGAAATCAAGAATGAAAAAGTAAGTAAAAGAAAAAAAGATGGAGTTTATTACACACCAGAAGAAATAACAAAATACATCTGCGAAAACACAATAATACCACACCTATCCAAACTCAACAATAAAACAATTAATAGCCTTATTGAAGAATATAAAGACAACATTGATGAATTAGAAAACAAATTAAAAAACATTAAAATATGCGACCCTGCGTGTGGAAGCGGAGCATTCCTAAACAAAGCCACCGACACATTACTCAACATCCACAGAGCAATACATAAAAATAAAACTTACAACAAAGAAAACTTAGAAGAAACATTCAACAGTATAGATAATCGCCGTGAAATCCTATTAAACAACATCTATGGAGTAGACATTAATAAAGAATCAATAGAACTAACAAAATTAGACTTATTCCTAAAAGTAGCACAAAAAGGAATAAAATTACCAGACTTAGACAAAAACATAATACATGGAAACTCCATAATAAATGATTCACAATACACTAACAACCCATTAAATTGGGAAAATAAATTCAGAAAAGTCTTTGAAAATGGTGGTTTTGATATAATAATAGGTAATCCACCTTATGTAAGACAAGAACAAATTAAAGAATTTAAACCATATCTACAAGAATATTACACTACCTACACTGGTGTAGCCGACTTATATGTTTATTTCTTTGAAAAAGGATTAAAAATATTAAAAAATAATGGATATTTTGGATTTATTTGCAGTAATAAATTCACAAGAGCAAACTATGGCAAAAAACTCCGTAACTATTTGTTGAATTATAATATAACTAATTATAATGATTATACAGGAGAAAGAGTATTTGATGATGTTACAGTTGATTCAAGTGTCATTATAATTAATAAAACCAATCTCAAAAGAAATATCCTTGTTAACAATAATTTCACAATGGATCAAAATAGATTAGGTCTTGATTCTTGGTCTTTTGAATCAGAAGAAGTTTTAAATCTTAAAGATAAAATAATGAATAAAGGAACATCACTAAAAGACATCAATGATATAAACATATATCGAGGCATCTTAACTGGCTTTAATGAAGCATTTATAATAAACCAAGAAACAAGAGATAAATTAATAGCTAAGGATCCTCGTAATATTGATATTGTTAAGCCAATACTTCGTGGAAGAGATATAAGTAAGTGGAGTATTAATTATCAAAATCTTTATTTATTGTATATTCCATGGAATTTTGAAATAAAAAATATGGCTACTGTTGAAAAATATTTGGGTAGTTTTAAAGAAGATTTGTCTAAACGACCAGAAGTTAAAACTAAAAGATATGAATGGTATGCACTTAGTAGATATGCTTCAGATTATTATTATGATTTTGAAAAACCAAAAATAGTATGGTCAGAAATGGTTTCCAATCCTTCATTTACTTTTGATAACAATAATAACTATTTTGTTCTTAATACTTCTTATATTCTAACTTTAGATAGAAATGATTTAGATTTGCTATATTTAACTTCCTTATTCAATTCTAATCTATTATTCTGGTATTTTAAAAAAATTAGCTATTCTTTGGGTAGTAAAGGAATTAGATATATTAAACAATACATTGAACAACTACCAGTAATTATAGCAACAAAAGAACAACAAAAACCATTAATTGATTTGGCTACTGAAATAATAGCTAAAAATAAAGAACTTCAAGATGAAATTAAATCATTTCATAAATGGTTAAATCGTAATTATAACATTAAAATTAACAATAAATTAAATAAATATTATCACTTACAATTTGAAGACTTTATTAAAGAAATTAAAAAGCAAAATAAAAAATTAACAAGAAATAATGAAGATGAAATAGAAAAAGAATACATTCAAAGCATAGCTATTATACAACCTTTGAAAACAGAAATAGTAGCTATTGACAATGGAATAGACAAGATAATTTATAAACTATATGATTTAACAGAAGAAGAAATAGCTATTATTAAAAAATAACGAAAATTAGAAATTTTCTGACTTATAAAATCATAGATTTTATAAATATTAATTTAAAATTATTTATAGTCATTTTGAAAAAGTTCTTAAATTTTGGATGAAAATTTTTTTTATTAAATTATTTAATTTTTAATATTACTTTATAAAAATCAATAATTGTAAATTTTAAATAATTTAAATATATTTTAAATAATATAAATGATTTTAAATTAATGTTTTTTAATAATATTTATTTTTAAAAAAGTTTATTTATTAAGAACTTTATCAAAACCACTATA
>JAITOM010000319.1 GCA_031289975.1 Methanobrevibacter sp.
TTTCTAACTTTAAAAACTAAAAGTTTTTAAAATAAAAGAAAATAATTTTACAGAACACCGTATAAAAAATATTTAAAAATTTAGGATATATTTAAAAAGCATGAAGTAAATGAGGATTATATTATGGGTAAATTAGAAAATAAACTTTTAATGTATTATAATAAAAAAAAATATAGTGAAGCTATTAGAATGGCTAATAGAATATTGAAAAAGAATCCGCATATTGCTTTTGTATACAGTATTAAAGGAGTATCTTTAAGATTTTTAAATAAATATGATCAAGCCTTAAAAGTTTTCAATCAAGGTCTTAAAATAGACCCACATAATATGGAGATTATTTCTAATAAAGCACGATTACTTGCTGATATGGGCAAAATTAATGAATCTATTAAGTTATTTAACTATGGACTAAAATTATTTCCAGATAATGAGAATTTATTGTATGCATTTGGAATTTCATTATATCTTAATGGGTTATATGAGAAAGCATTGGAAATTGTTAATACTCTAATTTCTAAAAATCCTGACAATCTTGAATATTTGTCTTTTAAAGGTTCTATCTTATCTTCAATGTCTAAAATAGAAGAAAGTGATGATTGTTTTGATAAAGTTTTAAATACTAATGAATTTCAAAGTGAGGCTCTTTTAGGGAAAGTTGATATATTAATCGATGCTGAAAAATTTAAAGAAGCTCTTAAACTTTTAGATTCTTTAATTGAAGATAAAATTGAACTTAAAAAAGCTTTAATTAAAAAAGTTATGATACTGTTTCAGATGGAAAATTATGAAGAAAGTCTAATTTTCGTGAATAAAGTTTTAAATTTAGATAGAATATATAATCTGGGCATATTATATAAAGGAAGAATTTTATTGCAACTTAAAGATCATGATCAAGCTTTGAAATATTTTGAAGAACTGATTAAAATGGAAATTGATTATTATTCAGCACAAGGATTTTATTATAAAGCTTTCATATTAGCAAAGCAAGAGAAATTTTTAGAGGCATTAAAATGTATTGATGAATCATTAAAATTGGATCCTGATAATAGCGAGGTATTATCACTTAAATCTCTTATTTTAGATTTGAAATCTCGTTTTAGAGAAAATGATGATAAAATTAATAAATTATATGTTGAATTTAATAAATTATTTAATGACCAGGAATATAATGAAGCCTTATCTGTTGCCAATAAAGTAATAAAAATAGATCCCAATTTAGAATCAGCACATAACTTTAAAGGGGCAACTTTATTTAATTTAAATAGGATTGATGAAGCTTTAGAATCTTTTAATAAAGCACTCGATATTAATCCAGATTATGTGGATGCAATATCTAATAAATCATCTTTTTTATTTGCACACTCAAAATTTGATGAATTAGAAGAGCTGTTGAAAAGAGGTCTTGACTTAGATCATGACAACAAAGTGTTAAGATTTAACAAATCCGCACTTCTTTTTGAGTATGGTGAACTTAATGAAGCTTTAAAATTAATTGATGAATTAATAGCTGAAGATCCTACTTTTATTGATTATTTTACTCTTAAAGGAAATATTTTAGCTGAACAAGACGAACCAGAAGAGGCCCTCAAATACTTTGATAAAGCACTTGAAATCGATGAACATGAACCTAAACCTCTTATTGACAAGTTAGAATTATTGTTTGATATCGGGATGTATGATGAAACTATAGAATTAGCTGATTTCATGTTGGATTTCTTCCCAGATAAAGATGTTGTATTAGGCAACAAAGCAGTTGCATTGTTTGAAAAAGAGGAATATGAAGAAGCAATAGAGGTTCTTGATTTGGGCTTAAAAATTGATCCTAATTATGATTTTTTATTATACTATAAGGGAAGATCGTTATTTAGATTAAATAAAAAAGAAGAAGCTTTAAAATATCTTGATAAGGTTATAAATCAATCCAACTCTGATTTTTTAGAGGATGCTCTTATGTATAAAAATGATATATTGGGAAAAACTCCTGATAATCATATAGTTATTTAAACTACAGTATAAACCTATAATTTTGTAAATATTCAGGGTAAATAACTTGACTTAAAGAATAGAAAACAATATAATTTAAAAATTGAAAATAAAAGTTCACAAAAATTTTATATTCCTAAATTGGGGCATTGATATATAATAACCACTAAATATTAAGATAGTATGATACCTAAAAACCATCCAAGATATAAATCATTAGTTCTTAGAGATAAAATAATGAAAGCATATAAAGAAGGTTATTTATCTGAGACTGGAATGATAGCACATGGAAGAGGAGAAACCTTTGATTATTTATTTGGTGAGAAAACAACAGAACCAAGTAAAATAGCTATTAAAGTAACTGTTGCTAAACTTTTTTTAGCAAAAAATCCAGTTATTTCAATTAATGGTAATGTAACTGCATTGGTTATTGATGAAATTATTCAATTAGCTAATTTAATTCCTGCTAAAATTGAAATCAACCTATTCTACAGAACAAAAAAAAGAGTAGATATTATAAAAAGTATTGTGGATAAAAAAGGATATAAAAATGTTTTAGGAACAAATGAAGATGATTCATTATATGTGAATGGTATTGAAAGTCCAAGAGCAGCAGCAAGTAAAAATGGAATATATTCATCAGATTTAGTTCTAGTTCCTCTTGAGGATGGAGATAGAACAGAGATTTTAGTGGATAGTGGTAAAGAAGTAATAGCTATTGATTTAAACCCACTATCAAGAACATCTAAAAAAGCAAATATTACAATTGTAGATAATATAATCCGTGCAATACCTTTAATGATTAAAACAGCTGAAAACTTTAAAAATTATAGTAAAGAAGAATTAAAAGACATCATTAAAGGTTTTTCAAATGAGAATAATTTAAAAGAATCATTAAAATGTATTGATTTAAACAATATATAAAATAATCACTTTATAATTCTATATGCTTTTTTAAAATATTAATTGGATTTTTTTTACTATGGATGGTAAAGTATACTTGTTTTAGGTCCTTTATTTATTCTAAATGATATTTCTCCCTAAAAATAAAATAATTTAATTTAATTATTATACATACTATTTAAAGTAATGTAAACCCATCATTAATTTAAAAAATTCAAAAAATATAATCTGTATGAAAAATTAATTAATTATACTCATTATAGAAAAGTTCTTAAATTTTAAAATGACAATTTTCTTTATTAAATTGTTTAATTTTAAATATCATATTAATAAAAAATTAATAAAAAATTAATAAAAAATTAATAAAAAATTAATAAAAAATTAATAAAAAATTAATAAAAATATATAATTTTATAAAAATATATAATTTTAAATTAAATGATGTAAATATATCTTTAATTAATTTTAAATTATAGTGGAACACCTGTTAAACTATATTAAATTTTTAATTAAAAAAATTATAGTTATTATTTTTAAAAATGAAGAAATAAAAATTATTATTTAAAAAATTAATTTACTCTTAATTTGAAATTTTTAAAAATATGATATTTAAAAATAAATGATTAATTACAAACATTTTTCCACAACTATAATGTTTATTTTTAAAAAAGTTATTTATTAAAAATCTTATCCAAATCATCATATATGTTTGATTACAAAAAATATTAATTATTGTTATTTAATTTTTTAATTAAGATTAAGTAAACGATATTAATGAATTTTTTGCATTATTATATATAAAAATAATATAGTGTTTTGTGTAATTAATTTTTTATATTAATTCAAAAAAATTTTGCAAATTAATTTTTTTAAATATTAATATTTACTCTTTTAAAGAGGGTGTAAACTTTTATGGAGGTTTAGATGTATGGGTTTGTTTCTAACTCTTTTTTAATATACTCTCTTGTTTTCTCCATTTTAGAATTATCCACAGGATTTTTTGTCATGTTCAAA
>JAITOM010000322.1 GCA_031289975.1 Methanobrevibacter sp.
TTATTTATTTTTAAAAATAATAATTATAATTTTTTTAATTAAAAATTTGACAGTTATTATGTAATTTAAAAAATTTCATTATTGAACTTGTTCAATTAGAAAAACGAAGTTTTTCTTTAGTAAAATTTTTTATTTTACTTAGAAAAGCAAAGCTTTTCTTTACTTACAAACATTATTTCATACACTATATTAAATTAATTTTTTAAATAATAATTTTTATCTTTTCATTGTTGAAAATTTATTTTCAACTTAGGAGAATTTATTTTCCGTTTTTAAAAATAATAATTATAATTTTGTTAATTAAAAATTTAATGTTTTTAATGTAATTTAATATATAAATCATTTAAATGTTTTATAACCATAAACTATTAAATTTGTTGTAGACTATTTATAAAGGAAACCTAAAATAACGATAAACCTCCATAAAAGTTTACACTCTTCTTATAAATTGTGAAAGAAAATAATTTTACAGAACACTATAATTTAATAAAAAAATCTTTGTATTAGCATGATAAAATCTAAAAATGCATATTTGAAAAAACTTACAGATAAAATTCAGATGAAATCTGTTAAAGTAGGTAAAGATTTAGAAGGAAGCACCCCACCATCAGTATTCATTGGAAGATGGAATTATCCAAAAGTCTATGTAGGACCAATGATGGTTCCTGAACATGGAGATACTGCAATTGTAGACTCTCCTGAATCATGGATTAGTGAAGGTAAAACACAGGAAGATATTATAAAATATCGTCTTAACCTTGTTCGTGGAAAACAATTATTAGCTATTAATGACTTAAATAATCCTTTAATTGAAAAACTTCAAGACATTTCACTTTCATCAAAATCAATAGACAGTGAAGCTAAATTTAGAAAAATTCCTCATGGAAATATGCTTAGTGAGGATAATACCCCACATGGTCCAAGTGCGGTTATAGAAAAATTTGATATAGATTCTGTAAGATGGGATAGCCAGTTAGAGAAAACATATTATGATACAGATTTAAAAGCAAGTGAAGCCTTAATGAATTTGCATGATAAAGATGTTCCTTTCTCTCGTTTTCAGAAAGCATTATCTGTTGGAGCTATTGGAACAGGAAAAAAAAGGAAGTTAGTACCTACAAGATGGTCAATTACAGCATGTGATTCAACAATAGCTAATAATCTATTAAAAATGGTTAAACATTACTCAATTTTAGATACTTACAGAGTCTATGAATTTCAAAGCTTAAAAAACTATTATGCAATTATATTACTACCAATGGAATGGCAATATGAATGGATGGAAGCATTTATCCAAATATTAGGAAAAGAAGAAATGATATTCTCAGATTATGAGACCAATAAGAATAAAACAGAGTATTCCACAGTTGGTGGTTGTTATTACACATGTAAAATGTCTATTTTAGACTATTTAAATAAAGAAAAAATACAATCAGCCACTATAGTTTTAAGAGAAGCATACGATGGTTATGTCCCACTTGGAGTTTTTAATGTTAGAGAAAATGTTAAATATGCGATGGAAGGGGAATATACGGAATTTGAAACCTTAAAACAATCACTCGAATATCTTAAAAGCAAATTAAAAATCCCAATTTATAAATATGTGAAAAAAAGCAGTCTTTTAAAAGAACTATTAAAATCAAAACAAACAACTTTAGATGTTTACTTTAAAAAATCATCATTTAAAAAATGATAAATCCAAAGAAAAGCTATTAAAGAAATGGTGGAAAAATTCAAATTTAATAATAGAATATATTTGAGGCTGTGAAAAATTCGGCACTGTAAAAAGAGGATGGATTTTAGCAATTAAGAAATTATGCTAAAAAATTTGATAATATGTGTATGGTCTGAATTTTTTCTGCCTAAAAACCAAATTCCAGATTTTAAATTTCCATCCTCTTTTTGCAGTGTCCTTAAAATAAGAAATTAGGTTACATATTTCTAAAAAAAAGAAAAATTCTTGCATTTTGTTTTTTTTTTTACAATTATTATTATTTTTTGGTTTAGTTTAGCGATAGCTATCTTTAAATTGTCAGTTATTTTTTTTATAACTGATACAAATATTATTTTGATTAATAATAAATAATATTTAAATATAATATATTTATTAATAAATATAATTTAGCTTATGAACTATTTTAAAATATAGATATTATTATATTAATAATAATACTTTTTTTTATTGAAATTTGAGGTTATTGTCGCATGATAACTAATTTTAATTAGTTAATATATTATAATATAAACCTTATTTTTTTCTTATTCTTTTGATTTTAAATAGGTTTTCACATTAAAACATTTTAGGAGACCTCTTCTTTTACACCATCTATTTCATTATTTTCACGTTTACTAAAACCGGCACTGTAAAAAGAGGATGGAAATTTTAAATTTTAAATTTGGTTTTTAGGTAGAAAAAACGGGGCTGTGAAAAATCCAACTGATAAATTGTTTTTCCAACTTTTTATTCGATTGTAGGTATTAAGTAAAAATCCTTTTCAATATTGCATTGGTCTTATAAAGTCCTTAAAATGCTTTAA
>JAITOM010000340.1 GCA_031289975.1 Methanobrevibacter sp.
GCTTATTTTTATGGTATATTAACAACTTTTATTACAGTATTAAGTATTTTTCAAATATTATCTGCAGGTGGTATTCCTCCAGCTATTGCAAAATATTTATCAGAATATATGAGTTTAGGAGAGAATGTTCTTGCAAAACAGATTATATATTCCTCTTTAAAGATTATGGCTTTATTAGGATTATTCTTTTCTTTTTTACTTGTTTTTTTCGTGGCACCTTACTTAGCATTTGATTACTATCATAATCCTGATTACTTTATACCTTTATGTATGATTAGTATTATAATTCCATTCAGTCTAATTGTAGGAGCTTTTAGAGGCACATTTCAAGGACTATATAAAACAGAGTATATGGTTGCAACACGAGGAGTTGAACAAGGTTTTATGATTCTGTTCTCCGTGATTTTAATTATTATGGGTTTATCTATTATTGGTGCTGTATTAGGTTCTGTTTTTGGTTATATTGCCTCAGCTATTATCTCCTTTTATTTATTTAAAAAATATATATTAAAAATTATTCCACAAGCAGATGAAGAAATTAAATTTTCATTTAAAGATGAATTAAAATTAATGAAAAAATTGATTTGTTTTGCTATTCCTGTTTCTATTACAGCTTTAAGTGAAATGGTAATATTAACTGTGACCACATTAATTATGCCAAGTTTACTTGAGCCAACATATATTGCATATTTTCAAATAGCTAACACGATTTCAAGAATTCCGTTAATGCTTCCAAATTCAATTGCAACTACAATATTACCTGCATCTGCATCGGCTAATGTTACTAAAAATGATGATCTTTTAAATAAATATATTTCAGAATCATATAGATATATACTGTTGATAATAATCCCTATATGTGTAGGAATCGCTATACTTTCAAAACCAATAATAGGAACCATTTATTTCACAAGACCAGAATATATGTATGGTTCCACAGCATTAAGCATATTAATTGTTGGTATGGGTTTTTATTCAATTTTTTCAATAACTTCAAGTATTATTCAAGGCATTATGAATCCAAGAATACCTATGTATTTATTAATCGTTGGTGCCATTTTAACTGTTATATTAACATATACATTAGTTCCTATTTATGGGATTAATGGTGCTGCTATTGGAACCACTATAACAAGCATATTTATCGCAATTCCAGCTGTAATAATACTTTTAAAAACTAAAAAAACTGAAAGTTCTATAGTTTCCTATTTGAAAATGATATTTGCCTCATTAATCATGGGAATAATTCTTTTAGAATTGCTTTCTTTAACATTCCTTCCATTATGGAGTCAAACAATTATAGGATTTATAATTGGTGTTACTATATATTTCTTTACTTTATTATTCCTAAAAGGATTTACAAAAAGAGATGTCCAGCTATTAAAAGGAGTTACAGATAAATTTGGTCTTTTATCACCATTTTTTAATAAAGTATATAATTTAATGATTAAATTTTCTTAATATGACTTTTTACTTTTATATTTTTAATTATAGTAGTTTTGATAAAGTTCTTAATAAATAATTTTTTTAAAAATATAATATTATTAAAATATATTTATTTAAAATTAGTTATATTAATTAAAATAAATTTATATTAATTTAAAATTTAAAATTATAAATTTTTATAAACTAATATTTAAAATTAAATAATTTAATAAAAAGATTATCATCCAAAATTTAAGAACTTTTCAAGAACTTTTCAAGAACTTTTCAAGAACTTTTCCAAAATGATTATATATAAATAATATTAAATATATGAATAATATTAAATAATATTAAATTGTATAACAAATAATAATTAAATGATATTTTATTTTTATAATTTATTGTATTTATAATTTAATATTAAATTAGAAAGTAATCTTTTTATAGTATGAAAAAATATTTCTTTTTATAGTATGAAAAAATATTAATATATAATAAATTCGATCTGATGTTTCATATTAAAAATTTTACTATTTACATGATATTTTTGTAAGAGTAAAAAAATCATGAACTCAATAGAATCAAAAAAGAGTGGAAATTTAAAATCCGACATTTTGGATTTTAAGTAGGAAAAATTTAGGTCATATACATGTCATCAAATTTTTAGCCTTTTTAGCCTATTTCTTTAATTTTTCAATTGTAAAAATCCATACTAAATTTATAGTACCAAAAAGTAATATTTTTGACTTTAATGAAAATAGTTTTTGACTCTTAACATTAGATACTTTCTAAAATGTAAAATTTCACACATGCAATATATTAAAAATTATAAATCCTAAATTATTAAAAAATATTATATAAAAGAGGAAAAAATATGGAATCTCAAGTTTATAGTAAAAACTATCTTACACGTGTTAGATTAACAATCGAATTTCCACAAATATTAAACTTAAATGAAACCAATCCCCCTTCACAATTTCAAAATGATATAATGCAAGAATTTCCCTATTTGAATATTAAAAAGGAGCAAGATTGTCGTTAAACCTATCTCCTATAAATTCATCATTAACTCAAAAACAAAAACTTAAATGGATATTTGAAAACAAAAAACATACTAAAAAAGTAAGTGTGAGTGAAAATTCTTTTGTCATAGAATATTTCGAATATCATGACTTTAATGAATTTTTTGAAACAACAAAATTCCTCTTTGATGAGTTTACAAAAACATATCCCATTGGAGTATTTAAAATTAAATTGAGATATATTAATGAAATTACAGACACAGGAAATTATCGTGAATGGGATGGTTTAATTGATAGTAATTTAATCACTATTTCAAAAGAATTCGTTGAAGATAATACTGATATTTTAAACTCATTACATAATCTTGAAATTAAGGAGGAATCTTATAATTTAAAGTTTAATTTTGGGTTACATAATAGTAATTATCCTGCTGAAATCACAGACAAAATATTTATACTTGATTATGAATGTGTTACTGCGGATGATGTAGAAAAAGCAGATGTTTATAATAATATTAAACAATATAATCAAATAATTACTAATTGGTTTGAAAAAAGTATTGGAGATAATCTTAGAAGAAAAATGGGGGTGAATTTGTGAAAGAATATTCTAAAAATAAAAAAATGTCGCATGATAATATTATTGATGATTTGAAAATACCGACTGATGAATATACAAAAACCGAAGTTAAGGTCACACAAAGAAGATACAAAATAGTTCATAATGATTAAATATGTACTCACACATCCTTTCAAACAGAATATCTCAGGGAGATATATTTAAAAATATTATAATTGAAAAAAACCCCATTTAGAGAATGATGAAATTATATATGACCTCATTGAATTTCCATATGTCGTTGTAATGACTCAAGATTGTGATTTAGAACAAGACTTTAATTATAGGGAAAAAAGCCATAAGTCTCGCCATTATATTCCTTCAATATTAATTTGTCCTGCATATTTAGCAATAAAACTTAAAAAAGGAAATCACTTAGAAAATTTATCTATTTTATTTGAAGAAAAACAGCAAACTGAATATGAAAAGATTAATTTCCAAGAGTTAGGTAAAAATTTATGGGATCCTATTAAAAATAATAATAATGTTAGATATCATTTATTAAAAGAATTTGAAATTAATGATTCCCTAAAAGTACCTGAATTGATTGTTGATTTTAAACATTATTTTACTATATACCGTGATGAGTTATATAGTAAAGTAAATACTAACTATTTTGCATCTTTGGATCCATTATTTAGAGAACAGTTATCTCAAAGATTTGCTTATTACTTAAGCAGGATTGGATTACCTAATAAAACTAATAATGAACAAATAGGATCATGTCCAAATCCCACATCTTACATAGAACAAAAAGAATATTAAAAAATTTTTTATAAATTATATTAAAGAATTGTTTTCATGGTGTTTAATTTCTAAAAATAATGTCAGTAAAATAATAAACACTGCATTAGAAGCAAGACCATCCTATAATACAGTTAAATACAGGTTACATAATGTTGTAATGGAAACAAAAAAAGAAATGTTAGCAATTGCGAATTATGTGTACTCTGGCTATTATGG
>JAITOM010000344.1 GCA_031289975.1 Methanobrevibacter sp.
AAAAAATTAATGAATGAAAATTGGATAGGATGCTTGAAATTAAAATATAATCTGAATAAGATAATGTTAATGAAAAATAAAGGAATTTAATGTCTTATAGGATTATGTCTTGCTCTCTATATGAATTTCTTGTTTGTAATACAAAAAAGAGTGAAAAGTATGATATGACAAATTCAATTTTAATCAGATAACACATTGTTAATAAGGTTATTTTAACATATTAGTTTTTGTTTTTAATTAATAATGGGTTTTAATTAATAATCAAATGTTTCAAATGTTCATGATAAATTTTACTAAAATCCAAATGACATGCACAGTTTATATAATGTCAAAAATAATACTTTAACACCCTCTTAAAAGAAAATTAAGAACAATATTTTTCTAAAATTCAAGTTTCTTACTATACTAATACCTGTAACTCGTTGAATAAATTAAATATAACTTATTTCTTGCTAAATTTGCATTTAACTTCTTTATCTGCATATCCAATGCCTAAAAAGTATAAATGATGTTTTAAATACTTTTCATAGTATCTATTATCTTTTATTTGATTTAAAGCCTTATCCACCAATTCATCAATTTTATCATTATTCTTAGCAAATTTAATCTCAACAATAATAGCTAAATTATTGATTATAATAATTGCATCCATTTGCCCAACATTTGTAACCACTTCACCCTCAATTTTAAACCCTAACAAATTTAACCACAATAGGAATACTGTGTGATAGTAAGCTTCATTATCACCATAAAGATTGTAAGGTATTGATGCTAACAATTCACGAAGATTACGATTTAAAGCTTCACTATCCACATTTAAAAAATTTTCCCTCATTCTCTCTCTTAAATCATTAACTTGATTAAGAGGATAATCAGTGGCAATATTTAGTAAATATTTAATCAACGAATCTTTAACTTCCTTATTCGGAATGTTTAAAATATAATTAACTCCCAAATCAATGATTTCTTTTCTATTAATAGTTAAATAACCTGATTGAAACAATAAAGGAACCATAGGAATATTATCAGGATCATAACTATCCGATATCTCAGAACCTGCTTTAACCTCTGAAAACACATTATTCAAAATATTCTTTCCTTTTAACAATTTTAATAGAAAAGTTGGTGTACCTGTCTTAAACCAATAATTGTTAAACTCATTTTTTCCAAACAATAATAAGGCAGATTGAGGATTATAAACAAACCTCTTACCATCCCAACTATAACCATTATACCATTCTTTAATACCAGTTAAAATCTCATCCACACCAACACCAAATTCATCAGCAAGATTCTTCATATAAGGTTTGAAATAATATTCTAATTCTTCTTGAGTATAACCACAAATAGTAGAAAACTCATTATCAACCGTTAAATCATCAGGACTGTTCAATCCAGAGAAAATTGATGTGCCAACAAACTTAGAAACACCAGTTAAAAAAACAAACCTTAAATTATCATCTTGACTTTTCAATATCTGATAAAAATCATGTAATATCTCCTTCATTTCATCACGAACATCAAAATAAGAAATATTATCAAGAATAGGCTTATCATACTCATCAATTAAGACAACAACTTTACCATAATTATCATATAACTTCTTAATTAACTCTCTAAATTTACCATCAATTGTTTCATGCTTTAGAGTCACCTTATAAAGTTCAGCAATTTCTTCTAAAATATCAATTAAATACTTTTTTAAATCATCCCCAGATCTTAATATGCCTCCACTAAGGTCTATTCTAATAATAGGATATGTTTCATCCCAATCCCATTTATCATAAATATATAAATCCTTGAACAATTCTTTTTTCCCTAAAAATAAGTTTTCAAGAGTACTTACAAGTAAAGATTTACCAAATCTTCTTGGACGTGATAGAAAATATGTTTTTTCGTTTTTAGCAAGTTTAAATATTTCTCTTGTCTTATCCACATAAAGATAATTGTTTGCTCTTAGTTTTCTAAAAGATTGAACACTAATAGGCAACACCTGTAATTCATTTTCCATTGGAAAAAACTCCCATTATTAATTCTAATGTTTATTAAATTTTTTAGTTAATATAGTAATTTTTGAAAAGTTCTGACACTGTAAAAAGAGGATGGAAATTCACAATCTGGAATTTAGATTTTAGCATAAAAACATTAAGCCCATATACATGTCATTAAACTTTTATCGTATGTTTTCAATTTTTCAATTGTGAAAATCCATGCTAATTTACAGTGCCGTATTTTATACCTTTTTATTTGTTCAGTTATGTATGAGTTAAAATTTTGCATTTAACTTCTTTGTTTTTAAATGCAATTCCTACAAAAATGACTGTTTTTTTATTTTGATAGGGTTTATAATAACCATTTTCTTTGATTTGTTTTATTGCTTTATCCAATAATTTATCTAAGCTTTCACTCTCACTGTACTTTAATTCTAATATAATTGCATAATCATCTTTTATTAGTAAACAGTCCAGCCTATTTTTTAGCTGGATGACTTCACCTTGAATATCAAAACCGATTATTCTCATCCAAGATAAAAATAAAATATGATAAAAAGCCTCCATATCATTAAGTTTAGAATGTAGGCTATAATTAATACTCTTAAAAAGCAACTCTAAAGACCTTTGAAAACCTAACTCATCAACTGAAATTAATTGTCTAAACATGTCCTTAGCTATTGGATATGTATCCTCACCAGTCCTATGAATATAAGATCCTAAAATATAACTAAATAATGATTCACGAACCTCTTTATTTGGAATATCCAAATTATATTTAGTTAACTCACCAGGATTAATTGTCTTCTTTTTAATTGTTAAATAACCACTTTGTAGAAGAATAGTCTTCAAATCAAGATTTTTCACATCAAAATTAGGAAAAGAACCGAACAATGTCAAATTTTTATCAAACAAAACATCAACATTGTTTTGCTTTTCTATAACAGCAATTAAAAAACTTGGTGTACCTGTTTCAAACCAATAATTATCAAATTCATTATTATCGAAGAAAGATAGTATTGAATAAGGATTATAAAGAAAATTTACTCCATCCCAACTGTAACCATTGTACCAATTTTTAATCAATTTAAGTAAATCACTTTCACTGATACCTTGTTTTTCACTGCCTTTAATTATAAATTCTTTGAAATAATCTTCAAGTTCTTTTTGAGTGTAGCCACAGATAGTTGAAAATTCATCTCTGATTGTCAAATCCACTAAGTTGTTTAAATCTGAAAATATTGAGGTTTTAGCAAACTTACTAACACCAGTTATAAAAACAAATTTAAGACTATTTTCCACACTTTTTAAAGCACCATAAACATCTTTTAATACATTATCACGAATATCCGTAGCTATTTTTTCATTATCCACATTAGCAAGTATTGGTTTATCATATTCATCAATTAAAACAACCACTTCTTTTCCTGTGTTTTTGCAAACATTTTCTATTAATTCAGTGAGTTTATCATTAGAAAATTTTGCTTTAAGTTCAAAACCAAATTCACTTTCAGCTATACAATCCAGATGAAAATTTAAAGATTTTTCAAATTTTTCAGATGACTGTGATTTTGGTCTACTTAAATCCAATCTTATTACTGGGTATTTTTCATCCCAATCCCAACTATTATGAATATAAGTATCTTTAAATAGTTCTTTTTTGCCTTCAAAAAAATTTTTCAGTGTACTTATAAGTAATGATTTACCAAACCTTCTTGGTCTTGATAGAAAATAATATTTTCTCTCCATTTCCATTATTTTCTCTATCAATTCTGTTTTATCAACATAAATTTTATCCTTATTTATTATATCTTCAAAATCAGCTAACCCCAAAGATAATTTTTTTTTAATATTCATTATTTCCTCTTTAAAACTTTTGGTTCACGAAATCATTAGTGGTAATAAGATAGTCCTTATGGAAAAGTTCATAAATTTTAAAATGATAATTTTTTATTAAATTATTTAATTTTAAATGCCCAGTTATAAAAATTTATAATTTTAAATATTGTCATTTTGAAAAAGTTCTTAAATTTTGGATGAAAAATTTTTTATTTAATTATAATGAACTAAAAATGTTTTTAAGGAAAAAAACTTTGTTTTTCTAATTGAACAAGTTCAATAATGAGTTTTTAAAAATATCTTTAAATTGTCAATTTCACAAATAAAAATATAACATTAGGTATTTTTAAAAATAAAATTTTTAAATTTATTAATTAATAATTTAATAAAATATTAAACAGTATTATTGAAAATTAAGTAAATAAAAATAAATGATTAATTACAAACTTTTTTTATTCCACTATACAAAAAAATATAAATAAATACAACTGTAAATATGGAATTTTAGTTTCAAATAG
>JAITOM010000364.1 GCA_031289975.1 Methanobrevibacter sp.
GCTTATTTAGATAAGGTTCTATTCACTGATTTATCAAGAGCAGAAATTGGAGTTAATGTTGTAAGAGTAATTATTCCAAAAGCAGAACTATATTCTGTAGATAATGATAGAATTGGAGAAAGAACATTTGAATATGAGAGAAAATATTCTTAATATGTGAGAATATAGTTTTAATATTGTTATTATGAGAGTGTCAAAAAGTGTGGAGGTTTTGTAAATTTTGGATTTTCATATATTAATTTATTTAAAATTCAATTAAATATTTGCAATCAGAAATTATTTTCATTTCTTTAAATTATTTAAATTAAATTTAAAAGAGTAAATATTAATATTTAAAAAAATTATTTTGCAAAATTTTTTGAATTAATATAAAAAATTAATTATACAAAACACTATATATAAAGAAAACCTCAAATTTTGATAACCCTCCATAAAAGTTTAATGACATGTATATGGGCTTAATGCTTTTATGCTAAAATCTAAATTCCAAATTGTGAATTTCCATCCTCTTTTTACAGTGCCAAAAAAAAGGTGTTGTATCTCACCTATTGCTTATAATAACGATGCTTATAATTGTTCACTTATCGTTAGCCTTGTCATTCTTTCTCTAGCCCTTAACTATATGGATACTTGTAGTTAATTAGACATTTCCATCATGCAACCTCTTAACCAATCACTTATTTAAGAGTTTCTGGGGAGAAAATCCCACACAACTGGAATTAAAATATTTAACAATATTTTACTGAATTAATTAATGAAGAATAGAGACCCTATCCTGTCGCACCGAAACATTTATATAGTATTGGTTATTATAATTATTTAGGATATTTAATTTAAAAAATTTTTTAAGTTTCAAAGAAAAAAAATAATTGTCGCTCAGTTTATAGTAATTAATGTAATTAGGAGTGAATAAAATCTTAAATGAATCAACAAGTATTAAACAAAAGTTTCATGAAAATAAAAATTGGATTTTGTTTGCAACAGTTTCCGCATCATTTTTAGTTGCTTTTGCAACTTCATCAGTTTCAGTAGCTTTACCATCAATTTCAATGTCCTTGACAGATGTTCATGGAAATGTTGTAAGTGGAGTACTACAAAATTGGATTGCGACAAGTTTTCTTTTAGCAATAGCTATTTTTGCAGTGCCATTTGGAAAGTTAAGTGGTAAGTTCGGTTTGAAAAAAAGTTTTTTATTGGGTTTAATTGTATTTGCAGTTTTTTCTATAATCACATTTTTTTCATTTTCAGCTGAAATGTTAATTATTATAAGATTTTTCCAAGGATTAGGTGCTGCAATAATAAATATTACAACACTTGCAATGGTAACACAAGCATTACCCCCACAAGAAAGAGGTAAAGGAATAGGTCTTAATATTTCAGGAATTTACATAGGGCTTACACTTGCACCAGTTATTGGAGGACTTTTAACAGATTTATTTGGTTGGAGAAGTATATTTATATCAATAGTTCCTTTTTTAATGTTAATTCTATTAGTAACTCTTATAAAAATACCTCAGGAGTGGTCAGATAATGAAGATGAGAAATTTGATTATATTGGTTCCATTATTTATGGTTTAGCTATTTTAATATTGATTTATGGTTTTACAATATTAAATGAAATAACAGGTATGATTTTAGTTATAGTATCAATTGCTTTACTAATATTATTTGTTAAATGGGAATCAAGGCATGAGTTTCCTGTCCTTAATGTTAAGCTGTTTAAAAATGTTACTTTTACCTCATCCACAATAGCTTCTTTAATAACTTATGCATCGACCTTTGTGGTCACCTACATTTTAACTTATTATTTACAATATGTTAAAGGGATGGATCCCCAAACTGCAGGTTTTATTTTAATATCCACCCCAATATTCATGGCAATACTAGCCCCATTCACAGGTAAACTATCTGATAAGATTTATCCTCAAATATTATCGGCTATTGGGATGGGTTTTGTAACAATCGCCTTATTTATATTGGTTTTCTTAAATGAAAGCACAGAATTATACATTATTATAATAGCTATGGTTTTACAAGGTATAGGTTATGGTTTATTCTCCTCTCCAAATACAAATGCTATAATGGGTTCAGTTCCAAGACACTTATCTTCAGTTGCTTCAGCCACAGTATCAACTGTGAGAGTTATTGGTCAAACACTAAGCCTTGGAATGTTAACAGTTATTTTTGCATTTTTTCTTGGATCAAACCCAATAACTGGTCATATTCCAGAATTAATTCAAAGTTCCAACTTTGCTTTAATAATTTCCACAATTTTATGTTTTATTTCTATAATAGCTTCTTTAGTTGGAATCAAATCACATAAATAAAATAAGAAATTAGTTAAATTTGCTCAATTAACTGAAAAATTATCGGAATAATGTTATTGTATCAATTGATGAGTATTATGCCCATATTCTTAAAAATATAAGTGATTTAGAAATAGTTAATGGAAATCGTAAAATATTACAAGAATTTTGCAATGTTTTAAAAGAAAGTGAAAAATATCTTAAACTTGTTTTTATAACAGGACTTAGTAAATTCACAAAGGTTCCTGTTTTTTCCACATTTAATAATCTAAGTGAATTTACCTTCAAAAAGAATTTCAAAGCTTTTGGTTTTCAACTGGAACACCAAAATTTATAGCTGAAATATTTAAAAAAAGAAAAGTAACCGAAGATTACTTTAAACCAACAATACTAAAAGCAACAGAGTTGGATGCTATTGATATAGATGATATTAATGAAACAACCTTACTCTTTCAGCTGGTTATTTAACCTTGAAGAGAAGATTTTTGAAAATGATGAATTTTATTATTCTCTTAGAGTTCCTAATTTTGAGGTTGAACAGGATTATAAGGATAATCTTACAAATATATTGCAGATACGAAAAAATTAGATTCTTTAATTAATGAATGTTTTAAACAAATTCATGAAAAGGAATATTATTTGCCTTATGAGGATAGGAATGTTTCTTTAATTGCTTTAGTATTTAAAGATAGACCAATTAAAATGGAATATATTTACAATACTATAGTCAAGAACCAAATTTTTGGCACTTTAAAAACTTTAGTTTTAGCTTAGAAACGAAAAATCTTCGATTTTCCTAAGTTATCTTCGATAACAAATCTTTGATTTTCTCTATTTTCAA
>JAITOM010000018.1 GCA_031289975.1 Methanobrevibacter sp.
TCCTTGAGGAATTAAAATGAAGAGAAGAGAATTAGCTATTAATTTTGCAAAATCTTTAAAATATAAAGAAATTGAAAAGATTATTTTATTCGGATCAGTTGCTCGTAATGATGATAAAAAAGATTCAGACATAGATATCTTGATTATTACACAAAATATTGATGATGAATTAAATCTTGAAGATGATATTGCAGATAAAGTTTTTGATATACTTATAGAAACCAAAGAATATCTTTCTGTAAAATTTATACCAAAAAAACATTATGAAGAACACAGTAATTTTTCATTTTATCTTAATGTCAAAAAAGACGGTGTAGTGATAGGATAATAAAATGAGTTGACTTTATGGATGAAATTTATTTAACATTTCAAAGGGCTTTAAAAGCATTAAAAGTAGCTGAATCTAATTTTAATAATGAATTTTATCCTGATTCTATTAATCGTTCTTATTGTGCAATATTTTATGCTGCAAAGGCATTATTACTTAAAAAAGGAATTAGCAATAAAACACATTGGAACTATTCGCCAATTTGGTTTAGAATATGTTATAAATGATAATTTTGATAAAGAAATATCAAAATTTTTCACAAGAATAGAAGAAGATAGAATAAAAGCAGATTATGATTTAACATTTGAATTTAGTAAATTAAAAGCAAAAAAAAGATTTAATCAAAGCAAAAGATTTTGTTGAAGAGTCTAAAAAATTTTTATGAATTCTCTACTTCAGATACATCAATTTATCCAAACATTAATTTAGGAGTAAAATATCTCTTATTTTAGTTAATTTTTTATTTTCTACATTGTTATTATAAATTTCTTCAAAAATTGGACTAACAATTAAATTAAACCTTTTTAAAACTTCACTTGTTGATTTTAACAATTTAATTTTTTTAACATTTGTATTAATTATTACTTACATTGTTGTTCCTAAATATTTAAAATCTTTAAAATCTAAATGTTTTATTCTAATTATGCCTTAAGGATAAGAAATTTAATTAATTTAATTTAAAAATAGAATTAAGTAAAGAAATTTAAAATTTCAATACTATTTATCAGGAATAGAATTATTCATATCCATTGAAGACTTGAGCTTGACCATTTCTTAAGATATGAACATTACGACCTATTCTATATCCTTCTTCTTCTGCTAATTCGCCGTATAATGATAACATGGATAAATTACCATGAGCAGGAATTATATGTTGTGGTTTAAGCATTCTTAAGAAATCTCTATGGTCTTCACGACCAGCATGTCCTGAAACATGAGCATTTGAATATATTCTTGCACCATTGGTAATTAATCTTCTCTCCATAATATGTCTATTTGCTGCATTGGTTGGACTTGGTATAATCGGTGCAGAAATAATTACACTATCTCCAGGCCTTATACTAAAAGGAGTTTTTCCATTTGCTATTCTTGGAAGTAAAGCATCAGGTTCTCCTTGATGACCTGTTGCAACAAGTAAATATTTTTCTCGTCTATCATCTGCCCTGTTAAGGGCTTCATTAACTTCTTTTGGTCTTCCAAGAACTTTTGCATTGGAGGGCAAATCTAAAATGCCTAATGATTCTGCTAAACCACAGAATCTTTCCATTGATCGTCCTAAGAATAAAATCTCTCTATTACTATTTTTAGCAATGTCTGCAATGGTTTGTATTCTTTCAATGTGCGAGGAAAATGTTGTTATTAACATGCCTTTTTTCTCAATAAGTGGCTTTTTCATTAAATCTTCAAGTATTAATTTAGCTACTCTTTCAGAATAAGTTCTAACTTGGTCAAACCGATTAATATCAGTTGATTCTACAATAAGAGCTAAAACTCCTTGTTTACCTAATGATTTTAATCTATCATAATCAGGTGGTGGAGAGATTTTTTGATAATCATCAAACTTAAAATCGTTCGCATAAACGATGATCCCTTCAGGAGTGTGAAGTGCTGCAATAGCTGCTTGAGGAATACTATGAGTAACCCTTATTAATTCTAAAGTTATTTTATCTGATAGTCTTATTTTGTTTCCAGTATTTAAACTATGGATTGGATTTTTTACCTCGAATTTACGTTCACTTTTAATTGTTCTTTCTATAAGGGCTACTGTATATGGTGTAGCTATTATAGGTGCATTATACCTATGAGCAAGTTTAGCAACCGCACCAATATGATCAAGATGTCCATGAGTGAAGACAATCCCTATTACTTTACCATCAACTTCTCTCATTAATGTATCATCAGGTATTATTCCTCTTTCAATAAGGTCTAAACTATGCATTCTATCTATATCAGTATCTTCATGAATATTAATTCTATCTAAATGAATACCCATATCAAAGATAATTACTTCATCTCCTACCTTTACAGCGGTCATGTTTTTTCCAACCTCTTCATAACCACCAATTGCAATTACTTCTACAGTCAAATTATATTCCTCCTTGTGTATTTTTTTGTGTTAAATCCTCTTTCATTTAACCATGAATGAGTTTCTCCTTTAATTATTAAATTAGATGTTTTTAACTCTTCAATATTTGAAGCACCAACTAAAAACATTGCAAGTTTCAAAGATTTTTTAAAGTTTTGAATAAAATTAATAATTGCATCGGTACTGATACATGCTTTTTTAAGAAATGGTAATGCCATTCCTACAGCATCAGCACCTAAAGCTATTGCTTTAGCAGCATCAAGACCAGATCTAATACCTCCAGATGAAATAACTGGTATGTTAACAGAATTAGACACTTCAACTGTACTAATAGCTGTTGGAATTCCCCAATCCCAAAATAATTCACCAAGATATTTGTCTTTTAATCTATAAGTTTCAACTCCAGCCCAACTTGTACCACCAGCACCAGCAAGATCTATAAAATTTATGTTTTTACTTTCAAGTAATTTAGCATTTTCAGCTGAAATTCCAGCCCCTGTTTCTTTAACCATAACAGGAACATTTACATTATCTACAATTTCTCCAATGGAATTTATAATTCCTATAGAATCAACATCTCCTTCAATTTGAATTGCCTCTTGAAGTGGATTTAAATGAATAGCTAAAATATCTGCATCAAGAATTTCAATGGCTTGCATACTATAGTTAACTTGAGAAGCTCCAATATTACCAACTAAAATCGTTGATGGAGCATTTTCACGAGCAATATTATATGTATATTCTAACTCTGGATTTTCTATAGCTGATCTTTGGCTTCCAAGCCCCAATCCTATTTTTTCAGTCTCAGCAGCAATAGCTAATGCTTTATTTATAGAAGCTGCCTTTGGATGACCACCAGTAATAGCTGTTATAAACAATGGAAGATCCAATTTCTTTCCAAACTTTTTAGTGGAGAGATTTATTTTTTCCATATCAATTTCAGGTAAACTATTGTGTATAAACTCAACATCATTAAAGCCAGTTTTCTTATTTTTATATTGAACATCAAAGTGTTCACAAATTGATAAATGTTCTAATTTTCTATCTGAAATCATATTATCATTTTTTAATCTTTTAGCATGTTTAACTTAAAATCATCAAAATTTCTTGTTTTAAAGTTTGGATTTTATTAAAGTGCCTTTAACCTCAATACCTTTTAGGGCATTTTTAATTAAATTTGGAGTTTGAGCATTTATAATCATGGATTCAACTCCTAACTCAGCGAGTTCAATTAATTCTTGAATTTTACCTAACATTCCACCAGTGACATCAATATTTGTAGTTGAATCAAAACTATCCAACTCTTCAAGAGACTTTAAAACTTCCACTAATTCTGCATCATCATATAATTTTGGATTTTTATTAAAAACACCATCAACATCGGTTGCTAAAATTATTTTTTCAAACTTTAAATTCTTAGCTAAATAGCTTAATATCTGATCTCCAGATATAACAGCCATTTTAAGTTTATCATCTAAAACAACATCACCATAAAGAATAGTTAGGAAACCTTGAGAAACATAGTCTTTTATTAAATCTAAGTTAAAATAGCTAACTCTTTTATCAGATGTTTTTATTATTGATGATGGAGGAATTGAAATAACAGGAACATTATTTTCAATAAAACATTTAGATATTACTCCACTAAATTCATTAACAGAATTATGAGTTATAGAAAATCCTATTCTTTTCTTAGGATATTCACTATCAAGGAAAGGTTTTCCAATTTCATATTTTTTAGCATAAGGATGCCCAAAAGAACCAGCACCATGAATAATAATTAAACCATTATTTTTTAAATCGTAACCCTTTAAAAAATCTGTAATTTCAATAACTATTCTATTTAAATTTTTAAAATTAATTTCAGGTTTTAAAGAATCTTTTTTTGTTAATATGCTCCCTCCTAACTTTAAAATAATCATTTAAATCCACCCTTAGATTTTAAGCATGAAAAATTTACTCTCTTACTTTTAGAATAATTCCTTCATCAGAAATATTAACTTTAATTCCATTATCATATCTTTTTAAGGAATGATAAACCTCACCAGAACGAATTGGGCAGTATGCTATCATACTACCTCCACCTCCAGCACCAGTAATTTTTGAACCTGATGCACCATACTTTCTTGCACGATAAATCATTCTTGAAAGTTCAATTGTATTAACTCCAATAGAATCTAATAATCCTTGATTAATATTCATTAACTCTCCAATTTTATCTTTATCATTTTTTAAAATAGCAAATTTAGCTTCTTCAGTAAGTGAACCCATTGTTTCCATAATAGAATTAATAATATCTGGATATCGATTTTTTAACTGAGAAACTTGATTGACTATTTTTGATGTACTTCTTTTTCTTGATGTGTATCCAACAATAAAAGTTGATTTAAAATCTGTATTGATCCTTGAAATCTTTTTATCTTTTCCTAAATATACTAAACCAGCATAAGTAGAAATTGATGTATCCAATGGACTTGCCATACCCTGAACTTTCTTTTCAATGAAGTGAGCATTATGGGCTAATGTCTTTTTACTGAATTTTTTATTATGAAATCCATATAAAGCAGCTAATGTAGCTACTGTGACTGCTGCAGATGAACCTAAACCTGAACCAACAGGAAAATCCGTCGATAAAATAATATCAATAGGACTATGATCATGAACTTGATACAATACTTCTAAGATATAGCGAATTATTCCAGGTTTTCCAGTGACAAGTTCATAGGTTTTATTTTGAGTATTTAATATTACTTCAAAGTCTAAATCATATGATTTTAGAGTTGTAAAATCATTTGAACTTTCTTTAATAGATATGGTAGCTTTTTTATCTATAGCTACAGCAATAGCTGGTTGATCATAAACAACTGCATGTTCTCCAAATAAAATAATTTTTCCAGGAGCAGAAGCTATAGATTCCATATTTTATCTTATCCTATTTATCTCAATACTCAAATCTAAAATTTAAGAGTGAATTCAGAGGGATCAATATCTAAATCTTCGTCTTCACCAATCACTCCTTTGATTCTTAAAATTTCTCTTGCTAATAACCAGTAAACTAAAGCTATTGATTTCCTTCCTTTATTATTAACTGGTACTAATAAATCAACAGAGTTAAGTAAGTTTTCACTATCACATAATGCTAAAATTGGAATACCATTTTGTTTAGCTTCAATAATAGCTTGTGAATCTGATCTTGGATCAGTGACCATGATTACTTTTGGTTCTATAAACTTCTCATAGTTAGGATTAGTTAAAGTTCCAGGAATGAATCTACCAGGAATAGTTTTACAACCAATAACCTCACCTAACTTCTTAACTGGAGCTTGACCATACTGCCTTGTGGCTACTACTAAAATATCATCTGGATCATACTTAGCTAAAAATTTAGCTAAAGCAATGATCTTATCATTAGTTTTTCTAATATCCAAAACATATAAACCATCAGCTCTAACTCTAAAAATATATTTCTCCATATCCTTAGTTTTTTGTTGAGTTCCAATATGTAAACCAGAAGCCAAATATTGATCCAATGGTATTAATAATTCCGACAATCTATCACCTTCATACATTAATAATTAACCTTTAACAGAGATGCATTGATTAGGACAAATATCAATACATACCTCACAAATAATACAATCTTCAGGATGGTTAATAGTTACTTTATCCCCTTCAAATTGGAAAATTTCCATAGGGCATACATCAACACATTCCCCGCACTCTAAACCTTTACATTTATCCTGATCTAAATTTATATCTACCATAATATCTCCACAATACTATATTTTTTTAATAAATATCTAACATTATATCATTTATAAATTATAATTTTCTAAATATATCTCTTTATTTTTTAATATCCTTTTAAAAATTAATTTAAATTTGCCATAGAAGGATTTGATAATTCTTCCTCAATATGGATTAATTCATTCAATTTAGCTATTCTTTCTCCACCAACAGCCCCAGTTTTAATAATTGGAGCTGAGAATGCAACAGCTAAATGAGCAATAGTTTCATCAGTAGTTTCACCAGACCTATGTGACACAACAGGGATAATATCATTCTCTTTAGCCAATTTAACAGTCTGATAAGTTGCAGTTAAAGAACCAATTTGATTGGGTTTAATAATAATAGCATTAGCTGCTTTCATTTTAATGCCCTCAGCTAAGATCTCTTTATTTGTAACAAAAAGATCATCACCACACACTAAACATTTATCTCCAACCAATTTAGTTAATTCAGCAAAACCTTCAAAATCAGATTCATCAAATGGATCTTCCACATAAAACATATCATATGTTTCAACAATATCTTTTACATACTCGATTTGCTCACCAGTATCTCTTGCAATATTATCTTGACCATAAACATATTTTTGTTGAGTTTTATCCCATAATTCAGATGAAGCCATGTCTAAAGATGGCTTAATACTAATTCCAAGTTCATTACCTACTTCTTCACAAGCTTGAGATTGAATTTCTAAAGCAGCATCGTTTGTAATATTTGGAACCCATCCACCTTCATCACCTTTTCCACCAGTGAAAAGAGAATCTTTTTCTTGAATAAGTTCTTTTAATCTTTTATGAACCGTTGTATTAGCAAAAATAGCTTCAGTTATATTTTTAGCACCGATAGGGACTATTAAAAACTCTTGAATATCAGGAGCATTAATTCCTGCATGAGCTCCACCGTTCATCATATTACCTAATGGATAAGGAATTTCATTTTTAAAGTTTCCTCCCAAGAAACTATAAAGCGGAAGATTATAAGAAGAAGCGGCTGCTTTTGCAACAGCCATAGATACTGCAACTGTGGTATTTCCACCAATGGAAGCATAATTATCTGTACCATCGATCTCTTTTAAAATCGTGTCGATTTCAGATAAATCCTCACTATCCATCCCAATAAGTTCAGTTGATATTAAATCTTCAATTTCACTAATTATTCTATCAACTCCACCTTCAGGAAAAGCAATAACTTCACGAGAACCAGTACTTGCTCCACTTGGTGCGGCAGCTCTTCCAAATCCATTCCATGTGAATACATCTACTTCTACAGTGGCATTACCTCTACTATCTAATATTTTTCTAACATGAATGTCTTCAATGACACTATCCATAAAACACCCTCCTTTTATAAAGTGTTCAATTTATAATCTATTAACAAATTATTTTTATAATTAAATAATTTGTTATACAAAATAATTTGTTATACAATAATTGTTATACATTTTAAACTTAACAAAAAATTCTATTAATAAATAATTTTAAATTAATGATCAATAATAATTTTCAAATAAATTAAATTATAGTCATTTTGGAAAAGTTCTTAAATTTTGGATGATAATCTTTTTTATTAAATTATTTAATTTCAAATATTAGTTTATAAAAATCTATAATTTTAAATTTTAAATAATATAAACTTATTTTAATTATATAAATAATTTTAAATAAATATTTTTTAATATTTTTAATAAATATTTTTTAATAATATTTATTTTTAAAAAAGTTATTTATTAAGAACTTTATTAAAACTACTATAATTTAGATATTAATAATTTATTATAGAATAATTAACATGATATTAGCATGATTAAATTATGTTAACAAATCAACATCTAAAACAAAAGAGTAATTTTGTAAAAAATATAAATACCTATTTTATAAATTAAAAACAGTAGTTTGATTAATAGTATATTATATTACACTCATGAATTACTTATCATTTTCAATGTATATGGTCTAACTTTTTTCTGCCTAAAAACTAAATTCCAGATTTAAATTTCCATGCTAATTTTACATATCCTAATTTTATATTAACTAATTTTATTTTATATATAGTGTATGAAATAATGTTTGTAAGTAAAGAAAATCAAAGATTTTCTAATTGAACAAGCTCAATAATGAGATGTTTTAAATTACATTAAAAACATTAAATTTTTAATTAACAAAATTATAATTAATATTTTTAAAAATAAAAAAATAAAAATTATTATTTAAAAAATTAATTTAATATTAATTTGAAATTTTTAAACAGTGAATAAATTCTCCTAAGTTGAAAATAAATTTTCAACAATAAGATATTTAAAATAAATGATTAATTACAAACATTTTTTACATCACTAAATTTAATTATAAATTAATGAAATATATTAGATAATTTTGAAAATTAAGATATTTAAATAAAGAAAATCAACGATTCTAACTTCAAAAACTAAAGTTTTTAAATTGTAAAAAATTTGGTTCCAAACTTAATAGGATAATTAATTTACAAATCATTTAATGGTGAGATTGATAATTTGAATAAGAGAATTGACTTACACATGCATAGTTTATTTAGTGATGGTGAACTTTTACCATCTGAATTAGCAAGAAGAGCTTATGTATTAAATCATACGACAATAGCTATTACAGACCATGTTGATTCATCAAACATTAATATAATTCCTAATCTAATAAAAGCTATTGAAGATATCAACGATAATTGGGATATAAATGTGCTTCCTGGAGCAGAAATTACTCATGCTCCTGTTGAAGTAATAGACAAATTAGCTAAGAAAGCAAGAGAACTTGGAGCTAAAATAATTGTTGTTCATGGTGAAACACTTGCTGAACCAGTAATTGAAGGCACAAATTATGCTGCTGTTAATTGTACTGATGTTGATATATTAGCTCATCCTGGTTTAATAAGCAAAGAAGAAGTTGAAATAGCTAAAGAAAACAATATTGCTTTAGAGATAAGTGGAAGAAGAGGACATTGTTTAAGTAATGGTCATGTAGCAAAACTTGGAATTGAAGTTGGAGCAGATTTGATTATAAATACAGATTCACATTATCCTGATGATTTGAAAAGTTTTCAAGAGAGTAAATTAATTGGTTTAGGAGCAAGTTTAACTGAAAAAGAAGCTATTAAATCCTTAATTGATAATCCTAAAAAAATAATTAAAAAAAGAAAATAAAATACATTGTGGATAAAATGAAAAGTAAAACAACAGAAAAACACCGAAAAGAAACATCGAGGATTATTAACTGTGGTATTATTATACTTAGTGATACAATTTCAAAAAGTCAAAATAAAGAGGATGATAAATCAGGACAATATATTCTTGAAAAATTAAGTGATAAATATGATGTGATTGATTACAAAATTATTTCTGATGATAAAAATATATTAAAATCAACGATCGATGATATGATAAATAAAGGTAGTGATGTTATATTTACAAGTGGAGGAACAGGAATTAGTTCTCGAGATATAACGATTGAAACCATCACTTTATTATTTGAAAAAGAATTGGTTGGTTTTGGAGAGATTTTTAGATTAAAAACCTATGAAGAATTAGGCTCTCCAGCTATTTTAACAAGGGCTACATCTGGAATATATAAAAATACTTTAATTTTTTGCATGCCAGGATCTCCAAATGCAGTTAAATTAGGTTTATCTTTAGTTATAGATGAATTACCTCATTTAACTAAACATTTAAAAGAATAAAATTAAAAAAATTTTATATCCATTTTAACATTAAATTGATAAAAATAGATTATTAATAATTTTTATTTAAATAAATCCTTTATTTATATAGTGATGTAAAAAATGTTTGTAAGTAATGATTATTTTTAAATATCTTATTTTTATAAATTTTAAATTAATATTAAATTAATTTTTTAAATAATAATTTTTATTTATTTATTTTTAAAAATAATAATTA
>JAITOM010000041.1 GCA_031289975.1 Methanobrevibacter sp.
ATTTTATTCTGACATCACAAAACTTTCTTCTGATGAGTTAGGATTACAATTAGGTAAAGAAGTTTATGTTTGCTTTAAAGCAATGGGTATAGCCTTGTTAAAATCATAATTTAGCTATAAATTCTCAATATGGTATTTTTTCTTATTAATTCAGGTGGGGGTCAATATATTAAAAATTTATGTTGATGAAAATAAATGTATTGCCTGTGGAGATTGTAAAGATATTTGTCCAAAAGGAGAGATAATTTGGTCAATAAATAAAATCGCACATGCATCCAACTTAGGATACTGTCATGTGTGTACAATATGTGCTTCAAGATGTCCTACTGGAGCTATTTTAGTAGATAGAAATGCTCCTGGTGATGATAAATCTGAAAGAAATAATCAACCTCATGAAGATGATTTAATAGGATAGATAGTGGTTAAATGAATAGAATAGCCGAAATTAAAAGAAAAACTTTTGAAACAGATATTAAAGTTAGAATTAACTTAGATGGAAAAGGGAACTACAATATTGATACTGGCATTAATTTCTTTAGTCACATGCTTGAATCTTTTTCAAAGCACAGTTTTTTTGATTTAGATGTTAAATCTATTGGAGATATAGAAATTGATGATCACCATACAATTGAAGATACTGGAATGGTTTTAGGTGAAGCTTTCTTAAAAGCACTTGGTGATAAAAAAGGGATAAAAAGAATGGGACATGCAATTGTTCCAATGGATGATTCACTTTCTACTGTAGCTATTGATATTAGTGGTAGAAGTTATAGTTTAGTTGATATTTCGTTTAATAGCTATAAAATAGGTGATATGAGTTCCGAAATCATACCTCACTTTTTTGAATCTTTCACAAAAACATCTAAAATAAATGTCAACATTAAGGTTCTTGGTACTAATGACCATCATAAGGTGGAATCTCTTTTTAAAAGTTTTGCAAAGGCATTAAAAGAAGCAACAAGAATAGAACATGACCAAATTCCCAGTACTAAAGGTGTTATTTAAATCAGCCCTGAAAAAAAGTTGTGGATGGTTTATTAAATAATTTAGCTATTGTAGTTAATTGTAAATTTGTTTATAAATATTTTAATGATTTTAATTAATATTTTAGAATTTATTATATTTTAAACAATTATTTAATTTATTATAGTCATTTTAGAAAAGTTCTTAAATTTTGGATGAAAATTTTTTTTATTAAATTATTTAATTTTAAATATTACTTCATTAAAATCTATAATTTTAAATTTTAAATAGTATAAATATATTTTAATTAATATAAATGATTTTAAATTAATATTTTTTAATAATATTTATTTTTAAAAAAGTTTATTTATTAAGAATTTTATCAAAACCACTATATATAAATAAAAGAAAATAATTTTACAAAACACTATATTTTAATTTTTAAAATTATTCTTTATATTTTTATTAAATTAAAAAAATTAAATTTAAAAGAAAATTGAAAACAATTTTTGCAAAAATTTAAGTTTTCTACTATATTTAGATTTTAATTAATGAGAGTGTAAAGAAATCGGCTCCTAATTAAGGAAAAATGACAATATATATTAACTTTTTCTATTTTTGCAATAATTTAGTATTACTTTTCCAATCTTTATTAATAATGGCTCCTTTAAATCTTTTTCTAAAAACCGTTTTAAAATTAACATAACCTCATTAAATCAATGGTTTATTAAATTAACTATTAAAGTTCATGAGAGTTTAGTTAATTATTTTATAACATCTAATCTAAAGTATTGAATTTAAGTAATTATCCAAAAACCACAAAGTTTATAAAACCAATTAAAGAGTTAGGATTTGATAAACATCAAAAATGCGTCTTTCACTAAATTATAAAATCGTTGAAAAAAAAGTTAAAGATAACATTAAAGAAAATAACTATTCTGACAATGAATTATATAAAATTAACCATTACGCATCAAAAATAAAAAGAATCTTTGATGTAAAAACTATCATGCAATTCATGATAGAGATGTATTTTAAAGTTAAATCTTAAAAAAAAGCATCTAATGAGCTTTGTTTTGATTTATCACTTTCAAATAATGATTTTACACTTAGTTCTTGAATTTCGAGTCTTTGAATTATGTATGGATTAATTGGATATCTGTTTACTAAATCTTTTGAAATTTCTAAGTATTTGGTTACTGAACCCTTTGAAACAGTTAACATAAGATTATTTCCGCACCTACATTTACCTGTAAGAGGTATTCTTCTATATTTGGTATTGCATTTTGTACATCTTACTTTTTGCTTAGAAAATGTTCTGGAGTTACCCATGATGTCTGGTAAGAAATGGGAGGATAAAACTCCTTCAACCACACCTTGCTGGTCAACAGCACGTATACTTTCAGCTAAAGCAATTTGAGAATCAACTTTATCTTTCATAGAATTTAAGGTTTTATATAGGCAAATATTAGGTCCAGCATCAATTTTTGAAGTGCTGTGGGAAAACATTAAATTTTCGTATTGGTGTGGGGTTCCAAGATGTTTTCCTACATTATCCATTAAATCTATTATTTTTTCTGGTTTAAGGTCTTCATATGTTTTATTAAAGAATTCTAATGGAAATTTTTCAATAATATCTATTTTATGGGATTCATCATCTATTTCTTCAGGATCTATTCTTGATGAAAGAACAAGTGGTGCATCCATACTTCCTCCTCGTGTACTTGGTAGATAGGTTTTAGAGAAGTTTATTAAAGCATCTAAAAGTAGCATTATAGAATCTTCATCACTATCACAGTTTCTTCTTTTTGCTGAATGAAAGTAAGGATGAGCATAACAACAATGTGCTTTTGTAAACCCTATAATCCTACTTAATACTCCTGCTGATGTATGTGGTGCAAGACCTACAGTTAAATGACCAATTAAACCTTCTTTATCCGAAACATTGTAAAATCTATCCATACTATAAAATCTTTCTAAAAGGTCATCCATAAAGTTAGCTACTTTGAGTAGGTATTCTCCACAATTTTTAGATATTACGATATCTTGAACTTTAAGTTCAACGATTTGGTTTTCATTTTCAATAGTATTACCATAAACATCTTTAATGTAATCTAACTCTCTTAATTTTTCAAGCGTTACACCAATTTCTTTTGGTATGAAATGTGTTAATGGAAGATCAGTTGAGTCATGTCGAATAGTAGCATCCTTAAATATAAATACTTCATTTTTTGCACGAAGTATTCCTTTTTCAATAGGTTCGGGGAGTTTTGATTCTGAAATCATACCTTTAACTCCTTTAACTTCATTAAATTGACGGATGCGAATATTTTCACTTGCTTTTCTAAGTAAGTTTCCAATAGGTATTCTTCTTTTTGAGGGTCTATCAATTGTTGTTGAAGAGCCACATTTTGGACAAATTGAATTATATGATTTTGATCTACAATCATCACAAATTCTCTCTGATACCTCAACATTATAAGTTTTATTTTTGGCTGCTTCAGCCAATAATCTTCTTGTTCCCCCATAAATACCAACAGGAAATAGTGAATGTGGAGCTGGTTTCATGAGTCTTTCTTTTGATTTTTCAGGTCTTCCCACACGACAACCAATATATATTGGGGATTTATCCATTATTTTAACTTCTGATATCTCATTTATCTTTTCAAGGGTGGTTTTATCAGAATTTTCATCTACATTTTTTTTCAATGCATGTTTGAGAGTGTAAGCATCATCATTGTTTATAATAACTTTTCCATCTCTTAGTTTATGACTTACACCAATAATTTCTAATATTCTTTTCTCAGGAGACAAATCTAAACTAAAATCTGTTTCTTCAATGTATTCATGCTCATGTATCCACCTAATCAATGAATTTAGATCATTGAGTGAGATATCATTGTAAGAATAGGTGTATTCAGGGTTTAATGGAACATTATATTTTTTAGATATTTCAAATGATGTTTTAGCAGAAATATAACTATTATTTAATATATCTAAATCATTATGGTTCTCTAAGTTTAAGGTTTTATCATTATTTAAATCAATAGTTAAAATAGTTTTATTATTTTCACCATTAATTAAATCAACGGTTAAACCATTATTTTTATATTCTTTTGATTGGATTAAGGTTTCTATCCACCATTCTTCACACCAGCCTGAAGGAAGCAAGTTTTGATTGTTTCTTAAGAATTCTCCATAAGCAATTAAGATATCTCCTAAAAATAGGATTTCACTAACTTTTTTCCTATATTTTGCTGCTTCTTTAATTGTTTTTAGTTTTAGAACATCTCCATTTTTTAATTTTACTATAGGTCCTTCAATTGAATCTACTGGAACAACACAATTTCCTTTTCCTGGTCTTTCAATTTTCATTTGAGTTCCAACAGCTAAAAACTCTAATAATTCCATTGTTATAGGACTAACACCCATAGCTGCTAAACCAGTGTTTCTTGATCTACCATAACGAAGTCTAAAACCGCCTTTTGCATTTGGATAAGCTAAAACTGGGCGACCACCAATAATATCCTCAATATATTTAGCTTTAGGTTTTTCATCTTCATCATCTTCTTTTTTTTCCAAAATCTTTTTATTAAATACTTCTAACCATTCCCAACCATCTAAATCAAGTTCTTTAGCATATTTAATAACTTTAGCGGATTTCTGAATAACTCCTTCTGCAATAGCAAGCAATGCTCCACCACGAACATAGTTTGTTTCAACACGTTCCAAGTTTCTATGTGAAACCTCAATTTTATCAGTTTGTTCACCAGTTACTTCAACTGGAATATTCTTAGTAGCTAATCTAATTTCATCTGGCTTAGGAGAGTATTGAAGATTTGTAACTTCGGATTCATAAAGTTCAGCTTCTTCAACATATCTTTCTATCTCTAAATCAATAGGCTGATATTTACTAAGACCAGTTGTTTTCATAATTTGATGACCTAACAAAACAGCTAATGCTGCAGCTGTACCACCTGCACTTCTAATAGGTCCTGCAAAATAAACAGCCAAATATTTGCTACCATCAAAGTTTTCTTTTATTTTCACTTGAGATATTCCTTCAAGAGGAGCAGCAACAACACCCTCTGTTAAAATAGCTAATGCTGTTCTAAGTCCTTGATCAGCTAATTTTTCTTCAGTTTGTTCTTTATCTGGTTTTTTTAAAGCTATCTCAGATGCAATCGCAAAAGCAACTTCTTCTCTTGAATTTTTTTCTTTTTCTAATTCTTTTATTCTTTTAGCTATTCCTTTTGGACCAACAAGTCCTTCAACCCTTTCAGCCAAATCCTTTGCTAAAGGTATTTCAGTCGCTGTTTCAACATCCAAACCTTTTGATCTTGCTTGATTAGCTATTTCATATAGTTCATGAGTTTCTTTTTCTAATCTATCAAAGTAATCCATATTTAATCCTTTTTAATTTGTTTTTTTTATTTTAATTGTTTTTTTTTATTTGTAGTTTAAGATGAAAAGTTTAATATTTTTTTATTTATTTTTATATAACTTGTATTTTACAAATATGAAATAGTTTAAATAATATTTTTAGTAATAAAAGGATATTAAATCCTTAAATTATAAAATAAGATAGTTTATCATTTTATATTTAGTGGTTTTGATAAAGTTCTTAATAAATAACTTTTTTAAAAATAAATAAAAATAAATATTATTAAAAAATATTAATTTAAAATTATTTATATAATTATTTTTTAAAATTTAAAGTTATAGATTTTTATAAGGTTATATTTAAAATTGAACAATTTAATAAAAAATTTATCATTTTAAAATTTAAGAACTTTTCGTCATAATAATTATATATATATTTATTAATTTATTTTTAAATTTGATCATATTTTAATTCTAAATCTAAAATATATCTAACCAACAGTATTTATCGTCTGTTTTACCTTCAACTATGCTGAAAAATTCATTTTGAATAGATTTAGTAATGGAACCTACCAATCCATCACCAATATTAATTCCATCAACGGTTCTTATTGGAGTTATCTCAGCAGCTGTTCCAGTATAAAATAGTTCATCAGCAATGTATAATAGTTCTCTTGGTATTTTCTCTTGTATTACATCATAACCTAAATCTTTAGCTAATTTAATAACAGAATCTCTTGTTATTCCTTTTAAAATCGATGATGAAATAGATGGGGTGTATATGAGATTATCTTTAGCTAAAAAAATATTTTCTCCACTACCTTCACCAACAAAGCCTTCAATATCTAACATGATACAATCATCGAAATTATTCTGAGTTGCTTCTAATTTAGCAAGTTGAGCATTCATATAATTTGCTCCTGATTTAGCCAAGCTTGGAAGAGTGTTTGGAGCCATGCGTCTCCATGACGAAACACCTGCATCAATACCTTTCTCAATTGCAGTATCACCAAGGTACTGCCCCCAACTCCAAACAGCAATAGCTATATTAGTAGGTGATTCTCGAGGGTCAATTCCTAAGGTACCATATCCCCGATAAACAACAGGTCTAATATAACATTCTTTAAGATTATTAATAATCATTGTTTCTTTAATGGCATTAGATATTTCATTTTGAGTGTATGGAATATCCATACGATATATTTTCATAGATTCAAAAAGTCTTTGAACATGTTCTTTTAATCTAAAAATTCCAGCTTTTCCATTAATTTCATAAGCTCTTATTCCTTCAAAAACACTTGAACCATAATGCAGGGCATGGGAAAGAACATGTATATTAGCATCTTTCCAATTAATGAATTCTCCATCCATCCAAATTTTTCCACTTTCATCCAAGTTAACAACATCCCAATTTTTAATGTATTTATAAATTTAATTATCTTATTCCTAAGATTTAATTATATTTGTTAATGATCTTTTATTAATATTTTGTTTTCATTATAGTATTTTTGATAAAGTTCTTAATAAATAATTTTTTTAAAAATAAATATTATTAAAAAATATTTATTTAAAATTACTTATATTAATTAAAATAAGTTTATATTATTTAAAATTTAAAATTATAGATTTTTATAAATTATAGTTGTGTAAAAATGTTTGTAATTAATAATTTATTTTTAAATATCTTATTTTTAAAAATTTCAATTAGTATTAAATTAATTTTTTAAATAATAATTTTTATTTTTTTATTTTTAAAAATAATAATTATAATTTTTTTAATTAAAAATTTAATAAAAATGATCCACTATTTAAAAACTTCATTACTTACAGACATTATTTAATACATTATAATATTTGAAATTAAATAATTTAATAAAAAAATTAATACATTTTAAAATTTAAGAACTTTCCATATATAAATTTTGGCACTGTAAAAATAGGATGGATTTTTGCAATTGAAAAATTAAGAAATTAAGCTAAAATTTTGATGACATGTATATGGACTAAATTTTTTCTGCCTAAAAACCAAATTTCAGATTTTAAATTTCCATCCTCTTTTTACAGTACCTATTCAATATTAAACTTGATTAAGATTATAGTATCGATGCATTAAATTAAAAGTTGATGAAAATATAGTAAAATAATTAATGCCACAATCAATTTAGTTATTAGAAAACTTTTGCATTGATATAGTATCATGTAGGTTAATATTAGATCTCCATCTACTTTGTCTGGATTAAAAGCTTTACATTGATATAGTATCATGTAGGTTAATATTAAAACCAATTTAAAATTAAAAAAAATATTTATTTTAAAAATATAATCCTAACTTTTATATAAATTAAGATTAATTTTCACAAAGCATTTATTATATTTTACTTTCAACGAATATTATTTTATATAATTCATATAAAATATAATCTATTGTTTTTATACATTAATCATGTCCTTATATTAATAGGGGATACTATATAAATTTAGCATGGTTTTTTTACAACTGAAAATTAAGAGAATAGGCTATGATATGTATATAATCTAAATTTTCCTGGCTAAAAACCAAATTTTAGATCTTTGAAAACCGTACCCTTTTTACACATCCAAAAAAAGCTATTATTTTATAGATATTAGGTAGTTCTAGATGTAACATATACTTATTTAGTAATTTTCTCGAAAAATCAATTCTTGTCCAATTTTAAATAATAATTTAGATAAAAAAGAATATAAAGATAATAGAGGATATTTAGAAGATAATACTAAAAAATGAAAAATTCTAATTTTTTTACATTGAATTAAAATGAAAACATTTATATACTAAATGATAATATAATATAAAATAATACACATGGAAAAATATATCATTTATAGCAACAAACGATGGTGTTGTTATCGATGCCAGTCAAGAAAGTAGATTTTTCAACATTGATGAAAATTCTAAAGTCCCTATTCATGGACTAACTTTGACCGCTGGCGATTTTCCTGATATGGTGCATGTATTAAAAATGCAGGTGAATTAATAAAAGTATAAGAGTTGATTAGAATGAAAAAGCAGAATATGGTTATTATTGCGATTGGAATTGTGTTGATTGCTGCTGCTGGATTTTTCACAATAAATCCATTAGGAACATTTAGTGGTAATGTGATTGTTGAGGATATGGTTGGAAGAAATGTGACAATTCCTTCAAATCCTGATAAAATAGTATCAACATCCAGTCCACTCACATCATTAATATATATGATTGCCCCAGATAGACTCGTTGCCCTTAGTAGTAGTTTTGATAACAGTACCAAGTATGTTACTGATACATATAGACGGCTTCCAGCTATTGGTGCTTGGCACGGTAAAAAAGGCACAGGTAATGATGAAGAATTATTGGCTTTGCATCCATCGTTTATAATTGATAGTCCTCGTGTTAGAGATGGTAAAGTTGTAGATGATGATTTAGATTTAATTATAAATAAGTTTTCAACAATTCCTGTTGTCGCTGTTCCAGAAACAGCTAATTTAACCAATATTAACAAAACCTATGAGTTCTTAGGTAAAATTTTACATGCTGAATCAACAGCCAACAAACTTAAAGACACACTAAATAAATACTTAAGTTTAGGTGAAAAGACTAAAAACCAAATGAAAGACAACCCTAAAAAAGTTTACTATGCTCAAGACGAAAATGGATTGTCCACATCACCGCCAGGTAGTGAACATGCTCAGGTTTTAGATATTATCGGTGCTAAAAATGTGGCCGATACGAATTTAAGTGCTGAGACAACCACAGTTTCTATTGAACAAGTGATTCAATGGAATCCAGACACTATCATCACAACAAACAAAAATTTCTTTGAAAATGTTTACAATAACTCCCAATGGAGCAATATTAATGCTGTTAAAAATAAGCAAGTTTATTTAGCTCCAAACGATCCATTTAATTGGTTTGACATGCCTCCAGGTTCTAATATGATTGTTGGTATTCCATGGGCTTTAAAAGTTGTTTATGGTGATCAAGTTAAGGATTTGGATCTTAAAAAAGAGGTTAAAGAATTCTATACTAATTTTTTCCATTATGATTTAACTGATGATGACCTTTCAAATATTTTAAAATCATCAGCTCCCGATGGTGTTAACTTAACTTAGAATTTTTTTTCTCTAATATGTATTTATTTTTTATTTTTTTTATGGGAGGAGATTTATAGATGATTGAATTAAATCAGTTGGAATTAAATCAAGAACAAATCAGATTATTAGAGGAAATTAACGAATTAAAGAAATTAGAATTAAAGCTACTACTCATTTAAACAAATAGAGGTTAATTGGGATGATGAAGAAGGGGAGAAAGAGCAGATAAAATATGTGAGAAAATAGGGGGATTAAATAGAGGTGTTTTTATATCTTAGATTTAATGCAAAACACCATATAATACGAAAACAACAAATAGTTTACATCAAATAGGATATATGATTAAATGAGTTTTAAAAACGTGGAATATAAAATATTATATTTAATATTTATAATCATGCCCATTTTATTATTTTTTATATCATTTTTAATAGGTCGATACCCAGTAACCCCCGTAGAAGTTGTATATACCTTAATTTCAAAGTTTGATCCAAGTTATGTAGTTTCAGATACCGTTAGTTCAGTTGTATTTAATATACGATTACCTCGAATAATTGGAGCATTAATTGTTGGAGCTGCACTTTCTGTTGTTGGAGCAACATTTCAAGCAATATTTAAAAATCCTCTTGTTTCACCCGATATTTTAGGAGTTTCATCAGGAGCAGGTTTTGGTGCAGCAACCGCAATATTAATAAATGGAAGTTCATACCTTATACAATCCTTAGCATTTATCTTTGGCATGATTTCAGTTTCAATCACATATTTCATTTCAAAAGTCTATAAATCATCTGGTATATTGGTATTGGTTCTATCAGGTATGGCAATATCATCATTTTTTGGTTCGTTAATATCATCAGCTAAATTTTTAGCAGATCCGAATAATAAATTGCCAGAAATAACTTTTTGGTTAATGGGTTCTCTTTCATCAATTAATCCAAAAGTTTTAACACCAGTTTTATTAATAATACTGACTGGTCTAATTATTTTAATCCTACTTCGATGGAGATTGAATATTTTAGCGATGGGCGATGAAGAATCTCAATCACTTGGATTAAATACAGAAAGACTGAGACTTATATTTATCATTGTATCAACACTTATAACAGCATCAGCAGTTTGTATATCGGGAATTATAGGTTGGGTAGGTTTAATAATTCCGCACATGACCAGAATATTAACTGGACCAGATAATAAAATATTGTTACCAGCAAGTATAAGTTTTGGAGCATCATTTCTTTTAATAATGGATAATATTGCAAGAGCAGCATTTTTAGTTGAAATTCCAATAGGAATTTTAACAGCATTAATAGGTGCTCCATTATTTTTATTATTACTTAAAAAAGGATATACAGACTGGAAAGTTTAAAAAGACTTTTTTCAAATTAATTAAGTTTTAGTAAATAAAAATCACCATAGTAATTAGAAAGTTTAAGGAATGTAATCGATGAGCTATTTTGAAATGACTAATGGTGAGGGATCTTACAATAAAAGAGTAATATTTGAGGATATTAATTTTACAATTGAAAAAGGAGAGATTTTCACTATTCTTGGATCAAATGGAATAGGTAAAACAACATTACTCAAATCCTTACTTGGAATTAAAAGATTAGATAAAGGTGAAGTTTTCATCAATGGAGAAAATATGAAAAATTTATCATATAAAGATATTTCCAAAACAATGGCTTATGTTCCTCAAGTTCATAGCTATACATTTCCATTTAAAGTAATTGATGTTGTTGTAATGGGAAGATCTCCGCATATTAATATGATAGATACTCCAGAAGAAAAAGATATTAAAATAGCTGAAAAATCATTAAAGCAAATGGGTATTTATCATCTCAAAGAAAAAGAGTATAGCTATTTATCTGGGGGTGAAGTGCAATTAGTTTTCTTAGCAAGAGCATTAACTCAAGAAGCGAATATACTTGTTTTAGATGAACCAACATCACACTTAGATTTTGGAAATCAGATAAGATTTTTAAGAACAATTGATAAATTATCAAAAGATGAGTTATCTATTATAATGACTTCACATTATCCTGATCACTGCTTTATATCTTCAGATAAAGTAGCTATTATGCAAAATAAGAAATTTATAGATATTGGAACTCCTGATGATGTTGTAACTCCTGAAAATCTAAATGAAGTATATAATTTAGATATTAAACTCGTTAAATTAGATAATGGTCGTAAGATTTGTGTTTGGGAATAAAAAGTTGATACCATAACTATAGCTTTAAAAATATAGGATAAATGTTTAAAATGAGAATTACTATTTTTAATGGAAAAGAATGTGATAAAAAAAAATGCACGGCTTTTAAGATGGAAAAACTAAATAAAGCAAAAATAGTGTATAAACTTAATCAGATTCCAAGGGGGGCGATTGTTTTAAACCCATATTCTATAAAAGCAGTTTCTCCTAACGATAAGAATATTATTTATAGAAAAGGTGTGGTAGCTTTAGACTGTTCTTGGAATAATGTTTCTAAATCATCTAAACTTTTTGATTTAAGTAAATTTCATAGGGTTCTTCCTTTTTTAATAGCTGCAAATCCAGTCAACTATGGAAAACAATCTAAACTTTCAACTGTAGAGGCGGTAGTTGCTACATTGTATATAACAAACTTTAAAGAAGAAGCTAAAGAAATCATATCAAGTTTTAAATGGGGTCATACTTTTATTGAGCTGAATTTTGAAATTCTTGAAGATTATAGTTCTGCTAAAAATAGTCAAGAGGTTGTAGCTATTCAAAACGAATTTTTAAGCCAATATAAGTGATTTTACACGTTTTTCACCATATCCAGGCTTTTTTTACAATTGGGTTCTATCATAGATCTATTTACATATAATTGGTTTATAAATTAAATGAGGAATATTATATTTTTTATAAATCTTATTTTCTTTTTTTAGGAAAAATACATTAAACAAAAAGTATTTGGAATTTTACTTATAAGAGTTTCTATAAACATCATTTTTGTCAATATTGATGAATATTAATATTTATTAAAAATACTTTATTCTAAATTTAAAGTCCAAATCATGAGATTTAAAATTCTGAATTTTTGAATTATTGGGTTTATAGAAATTCCCTTATATTTTATCATTAAAATTATTATAAACTAAATTATTTCTTAATAATTAAGTTAATAAATAGGATAAATTTTAAATTATTTTTAATTAATATTTAGTGTTTTGTATAATTAATTTTTTATATTAATTCAAAAAATTTTTTGCAAATTAATTTTTTTAAATATTAATTATTTACTCTTTTAAATTTAATTTAAATAATTTAAAAAAATAAAAATAATTTCTGATTGCAAATATTTAATTAAATTTTAAATAAATTAATATATAAATAAAAGAAAATAATTTTGCAAAACACTATTTTATAATTTTAAATAATTATTTAATTTTATTCATTTTATTAATTAATTTATTTAAAGAAATATTTTATTTTAAAAATTAACGATATTTATTTATTTTAATAGCTTAATTCATATTTATATTAAAGTTAAAGAAAAAATTTTTATTTATTTTTAAAAAGTTTACTTTTTAAGAATTTTATTAATTGAATATTATTTAATAATTTTATAGTTTAGAAAATAATAAAACATTTTAGTTTGGGGAGTATTTAAATTAAATCTATAGCTTTTTTAGGACCTAAAGGGACTTTCACTCATGAAGTAGCATCTTCTTTAGGAGAAAATTTATCTTCTTATTGCTCAATATCATCTGTTTTAAAAGCAGTAGAAAATAAAAAATGTGATGTTGGGATTGTTCCAATTGAAAACTCTATTGAAGGTCCAGTTGGTATAACCTTAGATTTACTTGTACATTCTAAACTCTTTATTCAAGGAGAAATAATATTTCCTATTAATCATAATTTAATAGCTAAAAAGGGTAATAAAATTTCAGATATTAAATATGTTTATTCACATTCACAAGCATTAGCACAGTGCCAGAATTATTTAGAAAATAGAGGAATGAAACCTCTTTTTACATTAAGTACGGCTGCAGCCACTAAATTAATAGCTGAAAAAGATAATTCAGCAGCTATTGGAAGTTTAAAAGCCGCTCAATTATATGATTTGAATGTTCTTGATAAAAATATTCAAGACATGGATAATAATGAGACACGATTTATTGTTTTATCAAGGGATAAAGCTTTAAAATCTGAAAACAATAAAACTTCTATTTTGTTTGAAACTTATCAAGATAGCCCTGGTGAACTTTATTATATTTTAGGATTTTTTGCTAATAACAATATAAACTTAACTAAAATTGAGTCACGACCTTCAAAAGAAGGATTAGGAAAATATATTTTCTTTGTTGATTTTGAGGGTCATGAAGATGATAAAAAAATTAAAGAAATTTTAGGCGAAATTAAAATTAGAACATATTTCATGAAAGTTTTAGGTTCATATCCAATTTATAATAATTAAATTGATTGAATTTAAGGTACTATTGGATTTAAGGTACTGTAAAAAGAGGATGGAAATTTAAAATCTGGAATTTGGTTTTTAGGCAGAAAATTTAGACCATATATAGCTCATCGTGCGACAGGATAGGGTCTCTATTCTTCATTAATTAATTTAGTAAAATATTGTTAAATATTTTAATCCCAGTTGTGTGGGATTTTCTCCCCAGAAACTCTTAAACAAGTGATTGGTTAAGAGGCTGCATGATGGAAATGTCTAATTAACTATAAGTATCCATGTAGTTAAGGGCTAAAGAAAGAATGACAAGGCTAACGATAAGTGAACAATTATAAGCATCGTTATTATAAGCAATAGGTGGGATACAGCACCTTTTTTTTAGGTTACTATTGTCTTGCAAATAGGAAATAAGTAGTGATGATATACTTAATAGTTCACAACCCATATATTTGCC
>JAITOM010000071.1 GCA_031289975.1 Methanobrevibacter sp.
ACTAAAAAATGTTTTTAAGTAATGAGTTTTTTAAAAATATCTTTAAATTGTCAATTTCATAAATAATATTATAACATTATTTATTTTTAAAAATAAAATTTTTAAATTTATTAATTAATAATTTAATAAAATATTAAATAGTATTATTGAAAATTAAGTAAATAAGAATAAATGATTAATTACAAACTTTTTTTATTCCACTATAATATAACTAATTTTAAATAAATATATTATTAAGAATCCATTGTATTAATCATTAACTCCAATATTATTATTTATAGATTACACATTAGAGTAATACTAAAACCATTAAAAGTAGTAATATAGTTCTATGGAAATAGGAAAATTAATATAAAAACCCTTATCCTTATTTTTTCGGCACTGTAAAATTAGCATGGATTTTCACAATTGAAAGTTGAAAACAGATGATAAAAGTTTGTCGGATAAAATTAGGAGGTTTCCCTCCTAACCTCTCCTAAGAACGGCTCGTATCACTTTCATGACAAGCCACTCAAGCATATCTTTATCTATTAATGTGAGAATCTTCGCTTCTTAACGGGATTCATTCACACTTTTAGCATGATATATCCACTTTTGTAACTTATCTACATACTTTTCAATCTTAATCCAATGGATATCAGACCAAAAAGTAGTGTATGGGGTTGAGGACTTCAAAATATTTGAAGTATTCATCTTCTGACCACCATCCTTTTAATAAATTTACTTTTCGTTTTATAAACATGTTATACACCAATTGAAATTCAGCAATATTTCTATTCCTCTCACAAGGAATGGTATCCATTCACAGTTATTCTATTCTCCGATTTCCTGCTACCTTTCGATTAATAACGGCATTCACTTACTTCAATATCCTCTACCTCCAGAAGAGTATTAGTTATCATTTACAATCAAACCTACCTAAAAAAAAACAAGAACAAAATAATTTTGTGTTTTTTTTTTAAGGACTTCTTGAGGCTTATCAGGTTAATCTCTTCTCAGATACGTATAATAACGATGCTTATAATTGTTCACTTATCGTTAGCCTTGTCATTCTTTCTCTAGCCCTTAACTGTATGGGTACTTATAGTTAATTAGACATTTCCATCATGCAACCTCTTAACCAATCACTTGTTTAAGAGTTTCTGGGGAGAAAATCCCACACAACTGGGATTAAATATTTAACAATATTTTACTGAATTAATGAAGAATAGAGATCCTATCCTGTCGCACAATTAAATTAATATATCATCCTCATTATAGAAATGACCATGATAAGTTGATTCTATATGAGGATGACGGAAAGAACCACGATCACTGTATTTAAAAGTAATAATAGTATCATCGTAATTATGTATTCTTAACAGGGAGTATTGAGAATACAAAGCAGTGCTATCATGAATAATCATATAAAAAGTGCTACCAATAGCATTATCAGATGAATATATTGTTTCCATGACCAAATTGCCATTTATAAGTATCATCAGATTTTAACTCATAATAAGTACAATTATTATGCTAATCATAATGATTCTTGTTAGTAGATACAGCTAAAATAACTGGTTTTTCTCTATAAGTATTTTCAAATCGAATATCATTAGAATTCATCTGCGATGAATAAGCTACAGCTATTCCTGCCTTATCATCGAAATATCTATATGGATGGGATGTTAGATATTCAGTCTTGAAAAACTAGCACTAACACTGCCAATCATACTAATAGCTAAAATAACTATCAGGACTAAACTAAATATTTTCATATTCGTAGTTTTTATTTCTCCTATTTTTAATTAAATTTTAAATTAAATATATTAATAGAGTTCTTATTTTAATTCCCATCCATTTTTTCTAAATTTAATTAAAATTATATTATAAGATTAATTTTAAAATTTAATAAAATTCAAAAATTAAATTGTTAGACAACTTTTATAATTTAAAATTTCTATAATTTAATAATAATTTATATTTTATAAATTAATATATTTTTAAATAATATTTTTAATGATAAAAAAATTAAAAAATTTTAAATTATATAAGATATAGTCATTTTGAAAAAGTTCTTAAATTTTGGATGAAAAATTTTTTTATTAAATTATTTAATTTTTGATATTAATTTATAAATTTATAAAAATTAATAATTTTAAATTTTAATTAATATAAATGATTTTAAATTAATATTTTTTAATAATATTTATTTTTTTTTAATAATATTTATTTTTAAAAAAATTCATTTATTAAGAACTTTATCAAAACCACCATATAATAAATTAATAATAATAAATTAATATTAAGGTATATATATATGCGACATATTACAAATTTGATAAAATTTATAAAAACCAATTAAATTAAATGCAGATATCATTATATTAATAAGTAATGCAAATACTTCTAAAATAATTATAGATATTTCAATTTAACTTAATTAAAAATTTTGTAATATGTCATGTGCATGAGCCAAAACTTTATATATTAAATATAACAATAGTTGTTGTATGGTTTTGTTAAAAGTTGGCGAGAATAGTTAACTTTCCCGCAAAATTTTACAAATCCATGTCTTTAGATATAGTTATTGAATATAATGGGGGTGAAAAGTTGATAAAGAAAATAAGATTATTAGGCATATTATCAATACTTATATTATCATTAGCATCAGTTGGAGCTATAATGGCAACATCCACATTTTTAAATAATGATCATGCATGTTGTCCAGATAATCAATGCAATCCAAATAGTCAATGTTGTTTGGATAATCAAAGTAGCCAATGTTGTCCAGATGATCAATGTAATCTAAATAGTCAATGTTGTTCAGATAATCAATGTAGGTAGTCAATGTTGTTAAAATGATCAATCTTTAGTTAATGCTTAGATACCATATTAGATAGTATAATTTTGAAATTTTTATTTTTTTATTTTTTCCTGTCTAAAAACCAAAATTTTGGATTTCAAATTTCCATGCTAATTTTACAGTGCCACTTTTTCAAGTATCTAATATCAATAATGCAGACAATCCACATAAATTTAATAATACTTATATTAAAGGTGTTTTATCTCAAAAAGGTAATGAATCTGAAGAACATTATAATGTTGGTAGTAATGCTATAAATACGATTGTCAACAATTTAATTGATGAAATAGCAATAATTTCAGCACTGTAAAATTAGCATGGATTTTCACAATTGAAAAATTAAAAACAGATGATAAAAGCTTAATGAGATGTATAGGCTCTAAATTTTTTCTGCTAAAAACCCAAATTCCAGATTGCGAATTTCCATCCTCTTTTTACAGTGCCCTAATTATTAGTCTTTCTAATAATTCTTCTTTAGTTTCTTTTTTCTGAATTTTCTCATCGGACAATCCTTTTTTCAAGTATTTGTTTACTAATGCTGTGTAACTCATGCCTTTATCTAATGCTAAGTGCTTTAATTTTAATATTAGTTCTTCTTCAATTGTGAAAGATGTTTGTTTTTTTTCATATTGAATCACTTCCCATACATATCATTGTAGTATAGTATTTCAATTGGTGGGGTGATAACGATTTAAATGATAAAGTCTTCCCATACATATCATTGTAGTATAGTATTTCTCCAAACTTTTGTAACATTTATTTAAAAATTTTTATTAAAAATTATTCTTTAAATTATTCAAATTTTAATTTAAAGAGATATTAAACTTTTTTAAAAATTTAATGATTAATATATTATGTTAATAAAGTTAAGCGAAATACTATATTTTAAAAAAATTATTTATTAAGAACTTTATCAAAACTACTATAATTTAAATAATTTATTTTATTCATAATAAATCATTGAATCTAAAAATAAGGATAAAAAACTATTAATATTTGAATTTAAAGTTAATAGTTTAAATAAAAAAAGTTATTGGTCTATATGAGACCAATAGAATTAAAACTATTTATTTAATTGCTAATTTGATATCTTCAGCTTTTATTGTTTTTCTACCAGCATGCTTAGCTAATGAGACAGCCTTTTTAGATATACTATCACCAGCTTCTTCTAATGCATCTCTTAATATGATTTTTGCATCATCACTGATTCTTTGTGCACCGACATTTGTCAAGATACGACCGATTGGTGCTATTGGTAATTCACTCATATTTTCACCTCCAAGTTAATATTTTACACCACCATATATAAATGTTTCTATTTTCATTATTAAATTTTTATTAAAATTAGTGTTAAGTATATGGTTATAATATTTTTTATATTATAAAGGTTGTCTAAAAATTCAATTTTTGATTTTTCTTAAATTGTAATAATAATCTTAAAAATAAATATAAATTTATAATAAGGTTTTAATTTAAATATAAATATAATTTTATAATTTTAATTAAATTTAGAAATTATTACACTATTTATTAAGTCTGAATTTTCATAAAAATCAGATCCATTTGTTACTAATTATATTTATATTAAAAATTAAATATTTTAATAAATTAATTTTTCTTTTAAAATTAAAAATGTTTACAAAATGAAGAAAAATTAAATATTTAAATACTCTTATCATTAGTATGAACAAAAGAAGAGAGTGTCGAAAAGATGGTCCCTAAATTCCTGGGACTATGTCAAACTCAGCTGATAAGATTTTATTCCAATTTTTACTTATAATGTATTAAATATAGCCAAAAATATTATTAATGCATCTGAAAACCATTAATTAAGCTTACAAAATTAAATTATTATCCGAATTAGTTAATATTATCATTTTTTAATCAGAAGCCAACTTCCTTACACTCTCCAAAAGAATCAGATCGAATAATTTTTTCATTAACTTAAGGTAGTTTCTCTATTTCACATTTTACATCGGTTATGATCCCATTTTTAATTGGTCTATCTTTAAATGCTAAAGCAATGAGACTTACATCACTATCTTCATAAGGTAAATAGTATTCTTTTTCATGAATTTGTTTAAAACAATCATTGATTAATGA
>JAITOM010000194.1 GCA_031289975.1 Methanobrevibacter sp.
TCTCTAATACCATATTCAAAGATACCAAAATCAACATTATCATTAAGTAAACCTGTTGCAATTGCATTTATTGTATTACTTTCATAGTTAGCAGCTATTTTATACTCATTTTCCATTAATTTAATTAAAATTTTAGTAGATGTTGTTTTGCCATTGGTTCCAGTTATTATAATGGATCCATATTTTGGATTTTTAGCTAATAATTTCAAACCATTAAATGATGCTATTTTTAAAAATATGAATCCTGGAAAACTCTTACCCATTCCTTTACCTAATTTCACACCATATAATGAAAGTTTCCCAGCAATTTTAGCTATTAAATATTTAATATTACTCATTTTATCCCCATAATTAGTTTATTTATATCATTTATTGTAAATATCCTACTTACTAATACATTCCACCAAATAACACTTTTACCACAGTTTCATTAACTTTTAATTTAATGGACCAGTAATATCGTCTTAATCAAGTTTAATATTGAATATACATTTGAAATGATATGTACACATGAACGAATATTTAAATTAAATTAAATACTTTAATAAATTTAAAATTGATTTATATATTATAAAATATATAATTTAATATAGTGTAAGTTATTGTAATTTATCTAAATCAAATTCTATAATTTTAAATAACATTTTATTTATTCTTTATTTTAATTAAAAAAATAATTTATATAAAAATTTAATATTTTATTAATAAACATGAATAATTTATATTAAAATAAAAAGCACTTATTAATAACTTCTAATTTTATATTAAAATAAAAATTATTTATATTAAAAATATATCCCATATAAAAATTGATTTTATAACCAATAAAAAATCAAAGATTTTTAGACTAATAAATTAAGTTTGATTAAAAGTTGTTTTTATACAAAATATTATAGTTTAATAAACAATAACATTTGGAGGAAAATAATGGAAAGGCATCTTAAAATCACTGGATTACATGTTATAACTGGATTAATTGCAGCAGGATTATCAACATCTTTTTCTTTAGGATTATTTGGGTTAAAAAATGAAGTTATTGCGGCTGCTGTTGGATTAGCTATTTTATATGCTACTGGTCAAATATCTGATAAATTATTTGGGCAAGGAGAAGTTAAAGGATTAAAAGCTTGGTTTGGAGATGGAATACTTCCTTTTCTTTCTATGTGGTTTCTTATTTGGATTATTCTCTATAATTACATAGGTTTTCCACCTATTAACTAATTATTTTTTTATTGATTTCCATACAATAATCTTTTAGATTCATCTAAATCTTGAATTATATCTAAAAGACTTTTAAATGAACTATCAATTTTTTTATACAAAGTATTCATATCCAATGTAATAGCATCCTTTGAAGATATGTCAAATCTTATTGTAGGGGAAGCACCTGGCATTGAAACTGCAGGGATAGTGATTATACCCTCTTCTTTTAATAATAATGCTGCCCAAATAAAACATAAATCAGAAGAAGAGATAAATTTGTCTATCATGGATAAAGTTTGCTTATCAATTTTTCCACAACCATTAATTTCCTTTTGCAATCCTTCTTTTGAAACCATAATGCCAGTTGGAGTTTCCTCAAAGAAAGAATATCTATTTAACATAGCCATTAACGATTTTTTTCTTTTCACAGACTTTAAAAGATTTTCTTTTTTAAATGCTTTCAATCCATTGACAATAGCTATTATTGACGGGGGTTGAGCTTCTAAACCAAATTGATAAGCTTTTGATTTAATTTTATCTATTAAATCAGCACGACCTGCCATTAAGCCACCACGGGGTCCAAGCATTAATTTATCTGTACTTGTAACAACTAAATCTGCTCCTAAATCAATAGCTTTTTTTTGATTGTAAATAACAGTTCTAAGTCTTGCACCAGAAGCATCATCAACAAAAACAGGAATATCATGCTCATGAGCAATAGCTATTATTTTTTTAAATGTTTCTTCATCTAAAACCCTATGATCCATTGTAGAACCAGTGATAACAATAAGAGAAGTATTATTTACAATATGAAAATCATCAATATTATCAAACTCAAGATATTTTCCTCTAACTATATCAACACTTTTTATAATTGAAGGATGGGATGGAAGTTCAGGTAAAAAATGAATTAAATAGCTATCTGCTTTTACTAAAGTTAGTATTGTTGCTAAAATACCTGAGCTTGTTCTATTAACAGCTAAAATCTTTTCACCACCAAGATGTTTTTTTCCAAGTTCTTCAAGTTCTTCTTCAAAAATAGCTGGACCAACATAGGTTTCTAAAAGATTTAAATCATTCTGATTAGCTATAAATCCTCCTGATAATCCTGTTAAATCATATAGATTTTCTCTGCCTTGATTTTTTATAATGTCTCTTATTATTTTAAGAGAATTTTCTCTTTTTTTTACTTCATCTATTGGGTTGTTAACAAGCATAAAAATCATCTAAATAAAGAACAATTATTTAAAAAAATAGTATGTGGTGAATTGAAATTTATTCTAATTTAAAGTTTTTAAATGCTTCTATAAAAATGTCTAATTCCTTATCAGATATTGGTAATGAAATATGTTTATCATCTCCATCTATATAAGAGTACTCACTATCTATAACCTTACCATCAGCAGTAGTGTAAATAATAATACTATCACCTTCATCAGGTTTTTTAGCAGGCAAAAAAATCTCTACAGAAGCACCTAATGTATCCAAAAATTCTTCTTTTTCAGCATCATCTTTTAAAACTTTTTTAAATTTTCTTATTCTTGATTTCAACTTTTTTTGAGCATTTACTTCAATATCTTTAGTCATAATACCACCATTTTTATCATGAATATATTTTAATCATAATTTATTTTTAACTTATTTATATTAAATTTTAAAATATGTTATTATTTAATATTTTAATTAATAGATATTTTATTTATTTCTTAAAAAATATTTATTTTATTTAAATATATTATTTATTGAATTAATATTCAATTAATTAGTAATTTAACTTTTAAAATAATTATTTTACTAATTAATTATTTTTTTAATATAAGTTATATATAAATGTATTTTTTAAAATTTGTTGTAAAGTTGAAAATTATTCATTTTTAAATCATTTATACATACTAAAATTAATAATCATAATCCTATTCATAATTTAAATATTTAAGATCTAATTTAAGAATTAAAATAGTTATAATGTCAATAACTGAAAAATAATAATCTTCTTCCTCTTCATCCCAAATTGTTCTTATTTTATAATTTTCAAATAATTTAATAGTATTTTTGACATAATTACACCTAATAATTAATTTATTTTTGAAACCTTATAAAGAATAAGATAGAGCATTTGAAAATAAAAAAAATGATTTTTAAATTTTAAATAATATGGCTATATTTTAATGATAGTAGTTTTGATAAAGTTCTTAATAAATAATTTTTTTTAAAAAATAAATATTATTAAAATATATTTATTTAAAATTAGTTATATTAACTAAAATAAATTTATATTATTTAAAATTTAAAATTATAGATTTTTATAAATTAATATTTAAAATTAAATAA
>JAITOM010000306.1 GCA_031289975.1 Methanobrevibacter sp.
TCACAATTGAAAAATTGAAAACAGACTATAAAAGTTTAATGACATGTATATGGGCTTAATGCTTTTATGCTAAAATCCAAATTCCAAATTGTGAATTTCCATCCTCTTTTTACAGTGCCATAAAATCTAACATATTATTATATAAAATCTAACTTATATAAAATCTAACATTAATTTGATTATATAATCTATTTATTATAAATATTAGTTTCTTTTTATTATAGTATTTAAATATTATTAAAAGATATTATAGTAATGTAAAAATGTTTGTAATTAATCATTTATTTTTAAGTATCTTATTGTTGAAAATTTATTTTCAACTTAGGAGAATTTATTCTTCGTTTTTAAAAATTTCAATTAATATTAAATTAATTTTTTAAATAATAATTTTTATTTATTTATTTTTAAAAATAATAATTATAATTTTTTAATTAAAAATTTGACATATTTAAAATTATAGATTTTTATAACTGAATATTTAAAATTAAATAATTTATAGTAGTTTTGATAAAGTTCTTAATAAATAACTTTTTTAAAAATAAATATTATTAAAATATATTTATTTAAAATTATTTATATTAATTAAAATAAATTTATATTAATTAAAATTTAAAATTATAGATTTTTATAAATTAATATTTGAAATTAAATAATTTAATAAAAAAGATTATCATCCAAAATTTAAGAACTTTTCCAAAATGACTATAATAAAAAAATTATCATTCAAAATTTAAGAGCTTTCCCATAATGATTATATTTCATTTATAAATAATAAAAAATTGAAATTATAAAAAGATAGAAATAAAGCTATTTTTTAGGATTAAATTAAATAAGGTATTAAAATGGAGAGAATAATAGAATTATTTTTTAAATCTGCAAATATGCAACGTTGGAATGACCATATTCGTCCTGTTAATCTTGTTGAGCTTGATAAACAAGCACATAAAATAACAGTAGCATACATAATATCTAAAGTAGAAGAATCTGAAAACAATGAAATCAATTGGATTGAATTAATAAACAAATTTTTATTTGATTTTTTTTATAGGATTGTTTTAACAGATTTAAAACCACCAATTTTTCATAAAATGATGGATAAAAAAGAAAATGAATTAAATCAATATGTTTTATCATTAATTGAACCAAAATTAAATAATTTTAACCCTGATTTTGCAGATAAATTCGTGAAATATCTTAATTCTAATAAAGACTCAATTGAAGATAAAATTCTTAAAGCATCCCATTATATAGCTACAAATTGGGAATTTAAAATAATTTACAATTCAGGTCCATTTATATATGGGATAGATAAAACAAAAAAGGATATTGAAAAAAGAATTGAAGAATATTATGACTTAAGAGGTGTTCAAAAAATCTTCTGGGATAAAAAACTTAATGGTTTTATAGATCTGTGTGGGCAGTTAAGATTTCAGAAACGATGGGCTTACATACCCCGAGTTCCAGAAACATCAGTTTTAGGTCATATGCTAATGGTTGCAGCAATGAGCTATTTATTTACTATAAGTTCAATTAAACATCCCTGCAATAAAAGAATATACAATAACTTCTTTGGAGGTCTTTTCCATGACCTTCCAGAAGTATTAACAAAAGATATAGTCTCTCCAATTAAAAGATCTGTTGAAGGTTTAGATGAGTTGATTAAAGAATATGAAACTTATCAAATGGAAAATGAAATCCTACCTCTTATCCCAGAAAGTTGGGGAAGTGAATTAAAATATTTAACAGAAGATGAATTTGATAATAAAATCATTGAAAAAGGAAAAATTAAAAAGGTTGTATCCATTGGAGATTTTAATCAAGACAAATATTCTCCAATAGATGGTGAATTAATTGAAGTGGCTGATAAACTATCAGCATATATGGAAGCTATAGCTTCAATAAGATATGGTATCACATCAAAAGAATTAGAAAATGCATCAAAGAATATCAAAGATGAATTTTCTTCTAAAAAAATCCTTAATCTTAATGTAAAAGATGTTTACAAAAATATAGAAAAAATAATCAATGAATAAACTTAACCAGATTTTATAGCTGTTAATTTTCTAATTATATAACACCATGTTTTAATTAAAATCTAATTTATAAAATTGTATATTACTTTGATTAAATAGTAATGTTCCATTGATTTCTTCATTAGATTTAGTAAATCCAAAGCCTCCATTCATTGTTTTAGGATTATTGGTTCCATTCAAGCTGTGATTATTAACAGAAAATTCATTCTTATTATTAAATAAGTTAAACCCTATTAAAAATGGCACTGTAAAAAGAGGATGGAAAATTGAAATCTGGAATTTGGATTTGTAGCAAAAAAAGTTTAGACCATATACATGCCATTAAACTTTTATCATCGGTTTTCAATTTTTCAATTGTGAAAATCAATGCTAATTTTACAGTGCCATTAATATTTAACAATTTAATATTCAAAAAATAAAAAAAATATATTTAATAGCTAAAATCTATTAAAACATATTGTTGCTAAACATCATATTAATGACTTGAGTTTTATCTTACTATCAACAATATCTAATCTTATGAATGTTAAGATAGAAAATCCAGTTTCTTTTTTAACTAATTGTTTACCATTTGATCTTTCAATAGGAGTTATGATATGCAATATTTCAACCCCAATATTTTTTAAAGCATTTATTATAGCTATTAGAGTTCCTCCTGTATCCACAATGTCATCAATAATTACAACTTTATCTCCTTTATTTAAGTAATTTATATATAATTTTTCTTTACTATACCCAGTAACTTGTGAAACTGAAATTTCCTCACTTAAATTCATTTTCTTTTTCTTAATAATGTTAAATGGAATTTTAGTTTCAAGAGATAATGCCGTAGCTAAAGGTATACCCATAGATTCAATACCAATAATTTTATCGATATTGCTAAGATTTAGTTTATAGTTAATAGCTTCTACTATTTCTTCTAAGAATATAGATTCATATAATGGTATTCCATCCAATACAGGATTAATGACATAATCATGCCCATTTATATTAGTTAGTACAGATTTTTCTAAAGATTTTATAAAATTTTCTAACATAATTGTTATTTATGAATATGATTATTTAAATCTTTAAAATTAATAATTTATATAAAATAATTTTTAAAACTAATGATTTATATAAAATAATTTTTAAAACTAATAATTTATATAAAATAATTTTTAAAACTAATAATTTATATAAAATAATTTTTAAAACTAATAATGATAATATAATGTATATTAAATTATTATAGCTATTTTAAAGAAAAATAAATGACAATAACAATTGTTTCTCATCCCATTATAAGTAAATTTTAACCTATTTTAAAATCCATCAATATTTTAAATAATCATTTAATAGAAAAATTTATTAACTTTATAATAAGATATGATAAATGATGTGATTTAATGTATGATTTAATAAAAGAATCTGTAAATAATGATAGTGCTGCTTTAGAATTAGCAAAATCTGAAAAAAATGTTATTGGGGTTGTAGATGCAATTTCTGAACTTTCATTAAATGATGTAGAAAAACTTGGAACAAGATTTAAAAAATTCCCTATTGGATGTGATTTACATGAAGTTGTTCTTGGAACATGTGCATCCGATATTGAAAAAATTGATTTGCTTGGAAATTCTATGCTATCAAATATGATTGGTGCATCCATTCATATATGTGCATATGCTTTCTCAGATATAGGGGAAAAATATAATCAAAAAGGTGTGGATATAATGGAAGAAGTTTACAATTCAACTGATGTTCCATTAGATTTAGACCATTTTGGAAGATATGGGGCTATGAGATTTCCTAAGGAGATTGTAAAATGTGGTGGGGAATGTTATAATAAAGGTCCTGGTTTTACTGGATGTCCACAAGGGAGAATACATAAAAGATTAATTGAAAAAGAAAAAGAGGATGTAGAATACATAGAAAAATGGATAGAATTTTCATCATCGGTTGCTGTTAATTTAACAAGTGAACAAGGTAGAGAACAACATTCTGCACCAATTGAAGAAGCCAAATATGTTGCAGACTTAGCTAAAAAGCATGGAAAAGGTTTAGAAACTATAATGTTTGTTGGAGACGGATATGATGATTTAATAACTGGATTTGAAAGAGCGATTGATTTTAATGCAGATATATTTGTTATTGAAGGAGGTCCATTTAATTTATCAGAGAATCCGAATGAAGCATTTGCAAAAGCTATTGTTGCATCAAGAATTCTATGTCCTGGAAAGGTTGTAGCAACAAATGGTGCTTACGAAAGTGAATGCAGGATTGGTCTTAGATCCGGTTTAAACATTATTATTACAGGTTTTCCAAATAATCATCATGGTTATATGGCAGGATATTCTCCTAACACTGCTCGAAGAGGAAAATTTGGTTTACCTCGGATTATAAAAATCATGAACGAAGAAATTAAAGATAAAACTACTCGAATTCCAATTCAAAGAGATGAATTAATCTCATTATCTCAAACCGTTAAAATAGCTGGAAAAAATAATATTTATCCTAATAAATTAGGTTCTTTTACAATTGGTGATGCTCATTGGGCTGTGATTCGAAATTCTAAATTGTATAAAAATATAAACATTGAAAATACTTTAAATGACATCCACAATCATCTTAATGGAAGTTCAATAGCTTTATTTGGTGGTAGATTTCTTTCATGGGTAATTGCTAAGGAACTTGATAAAAAGATTGATGAAATTATAATTACTGATACCAATCCATGGATAGAAGAAGTCACAGTAAATCATTTACAAGAGGAACTTGATACAACAATCATTCCTGGGAATTCTAATGATATTAAATCATATGAAGCTACTAATAATGGAATCATTACCTCTACAATAAAAGGAGTTAATGAACAGATTTTAAAGAAAGTTCCGAATGCATTAAGATTAGTTTAATTTTAATAAGTTTATAATTTAAATGAATTACCTCAATTGACTCTTCCAATAATGATAGGCTGAGATGACATAATTATGAAATATTTGTGCCAATTGAGGAATTATTTTGCAGAGAAATTCAAATCATATAAGATTCCATATAAATTGAATTTTCACTTTTCGTGTTTTATTTTATTATTATACTTCATAGTATATAAAGTTGAGGTTTAACTAAATTTTTATTTTCTTATTAATTTAAATATAAATTCATTAAGATTTTTAATATTAAATTATAAATAATGTAAATATTTTTTAGTTAATATAAATAATTTTTAACTAATATTAATGTTTATATTTAAAATTTATATTCATGTTAAACTAAAAAAGAGAAAATAAAAAATAAAATTTAAGTTTTGCCAAAATATGATAATTATCGAGAGACAGTGAAACTCTCACTAACCTAAAAGGTAGGAGCTTTTAAAGTTCCGTTTCATCAGACTAAGCTTTAAATAGCTACGTTCTTTAAGTTATAATACATTCCTGTGATGCGTCAGCAGGTTTCAATATTGGAGTATTATTAAAAGATCTCTCCTGTGGTGATATCCAAATACTATGCGATAATTTTTTGATGCTCAGATGCAACATCAGTTTGATTTTCACAGCCCCATTTTTTGATATATGTATTCTTGAGCAAAAGAACGGCTCATAATTACAACATTTGAAAAATCTAATTTCAATTAAATTATGATAATTTTGTACTTGATTTTTATTTAATCTTAATGAAATTAGAGTTCATTTAGATATATTGCTATTATCTAAAATCTCATATTTATAATTATGGAAGATCCTCTTAGATTATAATAGCTATTTTTTGAAAAAACAGAAATTATATAATAAACCATTTTAAGTAAGATGAACAAGTATTAATTTTAATTTATTCTATATTTAAAATTTTATTTACACCTGTCGTTTCAAAAATATTCATGACAAAAGGATTTACATTTGTAATAATCAGTTTTCCTTGTTTTTCCATTAGTTTTTCTGTTGTTACTATTGTTCGAATTCCTGCACTGGAAATATAATCTAAGTCTTTAAAATTAAGCTTTAATTCATCTATTCCAACTATATTTTTATTAATCTCATTTTCTAATTCAAATGCTGATGTAGTATCTAAATGTCCTGAAACTTTAATAATCAGTTTATTATTTTCATTTCCCACATTTTCACTTTCTATATTCATAAAATACCTCACATCAAATAATATACATAAATAATAAATAAAAAAACTATTATGTTTTTAATTTTTAATAAAAAAATTATTATAACCATTATGGAAAAGTTCTTAAATTTTGAATAATAATTTTTTTATTAAATTATTATAATTTTAAATATCACTTTATAAAATTTATAATAATATAAATATATTCTGATTAATAAATAAATAATTTTAAATTAATATATTTTAATAATATTTATTTTTAAAAAAGTTATTTATTAATAACATTATCAAAACCACTATATTAACTTTTATTTAAAAAATAAATCATGAAATGTTAAATTCTGTTTTAAAGAATTAAAATTAACTAATTAAATTTTAATTTATTCTATATTTAAAATTTTATTTACACCTGTTGTTTCGAAAACATTCATGA
>JAITOM010000362.1 GCA_031289975.1 Methanobrevibacter sp.
AAAATGATAATTTTTTTTATTAAATTATTTAATTTTAAATATCACTTTATAAAAATTTATAGTTTTAAATTTTAAATAATATAAATATATTTTGATTAATATAAATAATTTTAAATTAATATTTATAAAATCTATGATTTTATAAGTCAAAAATTTCTAATTTTTGCTATTTTTTAATAATATTTATTTTTAAAAAAGTTATTTATTAAGAACTTTATCAAAATCAATATATGAACTTAATTTACTAATCAATAATTTCTTAGTTTGATAAATATAATAAAAATAATAAAAAAATAATAAAAAAATAAAGGTTTTCAGCCAAACTTTTTAAAAAATGAATTATGGAAACTTTTATAAATTTAATATGGATAAAATTAATGATTATTATCATGAGGAGAACATCATGTCATCGGTATCATCCAAAGAATTATATGAATTTAAAAGGACTCTTGGAGAGTTATCAGAAAAAAAAGGTCGGGGAACTGAACTTGTTTCTGTCTATATTCCTAAAGATAAACAAATTAGTGATGTTGGAAAGCATATGCGGGAAGAATATGGACAAAGTGCTAATATTAAAAGTAAACAAACTCGTAAAAATGTCCAATCAGCGATTGATGTTATTATTCAAAAAATGAAGTTATTTCCAAAACCACCTGAAAACGGATTGGTTTTATTCGTTGGAATGATACCTAAAGGAGGTCCTGGAACAGAAAAAATGGAAACTTATGTTTTTGAACCCCCAGAATCTATTCAAACATATATTTATCATTGCAATTCTGAATTTTATCTTGAACCATTAAGATACATGATGGACACTAAAGAGGTTTATGGACTTGCTGTTTTAGATAGAAAAGAAGCTACAATAGCTACACTTAAAGGAAAAAGAATTGATATTTTAAAACATTTAACAAGTGGTGTTCCAGGTAAACATAAAGCAGGAGGTCAATCACAAAGAAGGTTTGATCGTTTAATTGATTTAGCTGCTCATGAATTTAAGAAAAGAATAGGGGATTATATTAATGAGTTATTTTTACCAATTGAAGATCTTAAAGGAATTATTCTTGGTGGTCCAGGTCATACTAAAGAAGAGTTTCTTAAAGGGGAATATCTTAACTACAAACTTAAAGATATGGTAATTTCTACAATTGATACTTCTTATACTGGTGAATTTGGTATAAAAGAAATCATTGATAAATCAACGGATCTTCTTAATGAAATGGATGTAATAAAAGAAAAACTATTAATTAAAAAGTTTTTATCAGAATTAGTTCATGATAATGGTCTTGGTGTATATGGTGAGAAAGAAATAAGGAAATATCTTGAAATGGCTGCTGTTGATACTTTATTAATTTCTGAAGGATTAGAACATGATAGACAGTATTTCAAATGTCAAAATTGCGGGAGACAAACTCAAGTGACCATTAAATCTAAAGTGAATGATGAAATGATTTGTACTAAATGTGGAGAACAAATGAAATTATCTGAAGCAAGAAAATTGGTAGATCATTATTTAGAAATGGCTAATGATTATGATACTGATGTTGAAATCATTTCTACAGAAACCGAAGAAGGAAATCAACTTTTAAAGGCATTTGGTGGGTTTGCAGCTATTTTAAGGTACAGACCATAAGGGTTCTATTGTAAACCATAATCCACACTATAACTATTTTAAGATATAAAAAATGGAGATTAAACTTCTTTTAAGGGAAAGAATAATCTCTAAATGTTTATCCTAATCTATTAATTTTAATTAAGGATTCTATAGGAACCCCATCAATTTCACTTATTCCTACTTTATCTATTAAAATTGCTGCAGCTATTGGATTTCCTCTTTGTTGTTTAACTACAGAGATAACATCTTTTAAAGTAGCACCACTTGTAACAACATCATCTACAATCACGACCTTTTTACCTTTAACAGATGCAAAGTTTTTACTTATTGCTCCAGTTCTTTCATGTTCATCATCACTACCTTGTTTTTTCGGGTGGAAAATAGCTAATGAAGTATTTATATTATAATCATCTAAATAATCACTTATCATTGTTGCAAAGGGAATTCCACTAATAGCTACTCCTAAAATAACATCGGATTCATATTTTAAAACCATATTAGCTAATGCATCTGAAACATTTCTTAATCTTGCTGAGTTTCCACCAATTTTATTCCAATTAATTGCAAAATCTGTAGGAGCATCTTTAACTTTTCTTTGATTCACTTTTTGAAAAGTTAACCATATTGCAGTATCCATTGAAACATTTAATTCATCAGCTATTTCTCCAGTTGCAAATCCCTTATTTTTTAATTCATGAGCTTTTTCAATTAGTTCTTTATTCATTGTAACACCATTAACTTTATAGTTATTTTAACAGAAATCTTATTTTTTTCAATTAATTATTTTGGCACTGAAAAAGAGGATGGATTTTCGCAAATGAAAAATGAAAAATTAAAAATTTAAAATTATAGATTTTTATAAATTAATATTTGAAATTTATAAATTAATATTTAAAATTAAATAATTTAATAAAAAAGATTATCATCCAAAATTTAAGAACTTTTCCAAAATGGCTATAATAGAATATTAATTTGAAGTTCTTAAAAACGGAGAATAAATTCTTATAAGTTGAAAATATATTTTCAACAATAAGATATTTAAAAATAAATGATTAGCTACAAACATTTTTTCACTATTATCTGATTATTATAGCTTCCTGTTCTAAACATTTAATAATTTGATCAAATGTATTTAAAGGAGATTTTATAATTTTAATGGAAATCATAGTAACATACTCGGATAATTTACACTTAAATCCATAACTAACTAATTTATCATATAAATAATAAGAAACCGTGCATGATACTGGGAATAAAATTAATATGTCCTCATTAATCCACAAATCATTTAAAGGAAATCCCATATCAGCTAAATTTTCAATATATACTTTCAAAGTCATAAAAAATCATGTATTTTTAAATTATGATAATATTTAGGTTATAATAATAGAGGCTGGGCAACAATTATGAAATAGTCGAAAATAATGTATTATTTCATAGGAAGAGGTAGTTCCACATGTACATGTAGCTATACAAATTTAGTAATCTTTCCATTAAAAAATAATTGTTGTCCATTCTAAATAGAGAGTTTCTATAAACTTTAGAGAGTTTCTATAAACTTTAGAGAGTTTCTATAAGCTTCCATATTTTTAAAATTTTTTATTTTAATTAGAAAATTGATGATTTTTTAATTTTCTTGGATTTTTTAATTTTCTTGTGTTCTATGAACTCTTTGATTTTGTGAAGTTAAAAAAATGAAATTTTTCTTTTATAGTATAGTCATTTTGGAAAAGTTCTTAAATTTTGGATGAAAAATTTTTTTATTTAATTATTTAATTTTAAATATTGCTTTATAAAAATTTATAATTTTAAATTTTAAATAATTTAAATATA
>JAITOM010000366.1 GCA_031289975.1 Methanobrevibacter sp.
CACAATTGAAAAATTAAAAACAGATGATAAAAGCTTAATGACATGTATATGTCCTAAATTTTTTCTGCTAAAAATCCAAATTCCAGATTGCGAATTTCCATCCTCTTTTTACAGTGCCTAATTTTTGGCACTGTAAATTTAGCATGAAATTTTGCATGAAATTTTGCAATTGAAAAATTAAGAAAATAGGCTAAATTCAATACCATATATTGTTGTCTGAATTTTTTCTTTTTAAAAACCAATCCCAGATTTTAAATTTCCATCTTCTTTTTACAGTACCTTAATTTTGAATAAATAATAAATATTAATCACAGCATATTATTAAATAATGTTATTCATATAAATAAATTATATCTACTATCTTTATTATAAACTTTTTATTATTTATACATAATATTATATTTATACATAACTTTTTTAGATAATCATTTAATCAAACTTTTTTTAAAGGTTTGGTTTGAAAATCTTTGATTTTATTATTTATAAAATTTATCTTTATAAGATTTTTATTATTATTTATAAGATTTTTATTATTATTTATAAAATTTTTTGCAAATTATTTTTTAAATATTAATATTTCTCTTTTAAATTTAATTTAAAGAAATAGAAATCATTTTTTATTAGAAATATTTAATTGAAATTTTATAAATAATTGGTATATAAATAAAAAAAACAATTTTACAGAATACTATAAAATACAATAATAATATACATTATTTATAAATACATTATTAAATAATAATATATAAACTATTTATAAATACATAATTAATATATTCATACATAATTAATATATTCATGAATTATTATAAGTATTCATGAATTATTATAAGTTTATTTGACTTTGTATTTAAATGTATCTAATAAAAATTTATATGATTGTTTATATAAAATTGTTTATAATAAAAAAAACAAAATATAAAAATAAATGAGGCTGTGAAAAATTCAACTGATGAAAATATAATACTTTATTCAATATTTATAACACTCCATTTTTTAAAGCATTTTAAGAACTTTATAATATCAATACTGTACTAAAAAAAGACTTTTACTTACAGCATGCATTTGAGTAGAAAGTTGAAGAATAAATTTATCAGTTGAATTTTTCACAGCCCCAAAAAATGTATTAAATCAAAATATATGGAATGATTTTAATGTTAATAAAAATAGTGGAAAAAGATGATGAAGATTACAAAATAGGCGATCTTGTTGGTGAACTTAAAAAAAATAGTAAAATAGATGAATCAGGAGCTATATTTACTTTTGAAGGGTTTGTTAGAGGTAAAGAAATTAAACATATTATATTAAATAGTCCTGATAAAAAAAAGACTGAAAAAAAATTAATTGACATGGTAAAAGATATTAAAGAAAAATACAATATTTATGAAATAGCTGCAGTTCATTACATTGGGAAGTTTTATACTGGAGATACCTTATTCTTAATAGCTGTTCTTGGTTCTCATAGAGAAGAGACATTGGAAGCTATGAAAGATGCCATTGAAAAAATAAAATATGAGCTTGAATTTAAAAAAGAAGAAGTTTCTAATGATGGAACAAAAATCATATTAGCTGGAGGCTAACTTGAACTACTATAGGTAACTTAAATATAAAAAGAAATGAAAAAATAATTGATAAAAATTATTTTTTACCGACCATTATTTCAGTTGATTTTATAATGGCTGAAATATTATCCCCTTTTTTAACATTTAAATCTTCAACTGCTTCTTTTGAAATTAAAGCAGTTATTATAGTAGGGTTTGAAACCTCTACTTTAACTTTTGCCATTACAGCACCAATTTCAACATCACTAACTTTACCATCAATTACATTTCTTGCACTTAATTTCATAATAAAAATCCTCCATTAATATTTAAAGTATTCATTGCCAATTTACAAGTCTTGATTAGCAAGTATTTCAGAGTAGTATCTCATAAATTTAATTATATTTTAGTTGATTTACTACTTAGAAATAATATGAGTATTTTAATATATAAATTTTTCCCATGTTTTTTTAAAAGTGTGGAGATTTTTAAAGAATTGGTTTTTGTTTTATATAATGTGATTTAAGACATTGATGATTTTTTATATTTGAATCATTGATTATGAAAGAAATTATAAACATTCACAGCTGATTTCTTATTCATACCATTAACATTTGATAAGCTATTAATAGAAGCCTTTTTAATGGTTTCTATATCACCAAATTCCTTTAAAAGATTAATTTTTCTTCTTTTTCCAACACCTTGAATATCATCAAGTACAGAATACTCAAGATTTTTTGACCTTAAATGTCTGTGATATGAAACTGCAAATCTATGTGCTTCATCTCTAACCCTTTGAAGCAATTGTAAACCTTGATTATTTTTTGGAATAACTATAGGAAAATTGCTTTGAGGTATAAAAACCTCTTCAAATTCTTTTGCCAGCCCAATGATTGGAATATGTTCCAACCCATATTCCTTTAAAACTTCTACCCCTACATTTAACTGTCCTTTTCCACCATCGATTAATATTAAGTCAGGTTCCTTTAAAACATCATCTGAATCTTTATCATGATTAGCAAAAGGTTTAAATCTTCTTTGCAATATTTCTCTCATCATTCCATAATCATCAGGACCAGGGGTTTTTAGTTTAAATTTTCTATACTCTTTTTTATTTGGTTTTGAATCTAAAAAGGATACCTTAGAACCAGTAGCTAAGACACCAGAAATATTTGAAACATCATACCCTTCAATTATTCTTGGGAGTTTTTCTAATTTTAAATATTTCTTAAGTTCTATCATTGAATTTCTCATTTTTCGCTTCTGTTTCCTGATAATATCTGCATTTTTAGCAGCCATCCTAAGTAATCTTAATTCAATTCCATTTTCAGCCACTACAATCTTAACCTTTGAATCATTATCTATCTCTGATTTATCCTTTCCCTTTTTTATATCAAAACTATCTTCTTTTAGATTGGATTCTTTAATATTAGTTTTTTTATTATTTGGATTAATCTTTGTATTATTTGGATTAGTCTTTGTATTATTCCTTAACGAATTTCTTTCATTACATCTTAAATCAGATAAATATTCAAGAATTAGATCATTATCAGAAATTTCCTCTTCCACAATAATTTCCTTAGGAACGGTTCTTAAAGGTCCATAGAATTGTTGGATGAATGCAGATAAAATATCTTTGGATTCTTGATTTTCAGTTCCAGACATTAAAAAATCATCTTTTCCAATAATTTTACCATTTCTAACCGATAAAACAACCATTATTGCTTTATCTTTATCATTAGAAAAAGCTATTATATCTTGTTCTAACTCATTTTCAAAAATAACGAATTGTTTCTCCATAACCTCCTTAATTGAATTAATTTGATCCCTTAAAACAGCTGCTTTTTCATATTCTTGTTTAATAGCTACTTCTTCCATTTCTTTTTTAAGGTCTTCTATTATCTGACTATATTTTCCATCAAAAAAAAGATCTACTTTTTCTATTATCTTTTTATATTCTTCCTGTGAAATACCATCATTGCATGGAGCATAACATAGATCTATTTGACTATTTAAACAAGGACCATCCATATTTTTGCATGTTCTAATTTTAAATAATGATTTTAAAAATTTAACCGTTTTTCTAACCGAACCTACATCTGTAAAAGGACCATAATAAATACCGCCCTTGGTTATATTTCTTGTTATATTCAATCGAGGATATAATTCATTTACGATTTTAACATAAGGATACCTTTTATCATCCTTTAATCTTATATTGTATCTGGGTCTATGTTTTTTAATAAGATTTGCTTCAAGAATTAAAGCTTCTTTTTCAGATTCTGTAATTATATACTCCAAACTATAGAAATGTTTCATTAAAACATGAGTTTTTGGGCTTTCATGCTTATCTTTAAAATATGATTTAACTCTCTTTTTTAAAGATTTTGATTTCCCAATGTATATTATCTTATCATTTTTATCCTTCATGATATATATTCCTGGTTTTTCAGGAAGATCATTTGCAGACTTTACTTTTGTTGACATGAGTACTCAATTAATTAATTGTTGATACTCGCCCTGTCTAAAGACAGGGGATTCTTGTTGATTAGAACTCATATTGTGGAGCTCCTTCTCTCAAAGCTTTTAACCCATTACCCAGGGGCGATTTAAACAATTGTAAACCTCTATTTAATATATTGATTGCTGCATTGGTGTCTCTGTCATGTTGAGTGTCACAAATAGGACATTTGGGGTATCTGTTATTTAAGTCTTTTGTTTTTAAGACTTTACGACCACAAATACTGCAACATTGACTGGAAGGGAATTTTCTTTCTACTTTAATGAAATGCTTAC
>JAITOM010000389.1 GCA_031289975.1 Methanobrevibacter sp.
GTATATAAAGCTTTCCATTTTAAATCGAATTTAAAGCATTTATGAGTGTTCATAAATATATATGTTCATTGGTAGAAATGTATTAATAAAATAAATCGAGGCAGTTTTATATTATTAAATAAACAATTACCCCCCCCCCCCCCCCCCATGTATTTAAAGGATAATTATTAAATTTAAAGGATAATTATTAATTAAAATAGATAATAAAAATAAAATGTTTTAAACAATTCTGAGATTGGGTAACAATCTAATATTTTAAATTTCATTAAATTAACTAATTAAACTTTAAAATGAATATAAATTTATAATATTCTTTTAATTGAAATATAAATATTATTTTATAATCTAATTCTAATTTAATATGTTATTATAATGCTTATTTATGGAATAGAAAATTAAAAATTTTGATAAAAATAATTGATAAACAACCTTTTCTATAAAAAAAAATATGGAAATAGGATGTTTCAGTATTATAATCATAGAAAAAAATAGGAAACAAACCCATAATTTCTTTAAAATATATTAAAATATTCCATATAGTGTTAATTTGGAAGTATAAAATAATATTGGTAGGTTTAAATTTTAGAAATATTTTCTATTAAAATTCTTTATATTTTAATTTCATACTGTTTCAACAGATCCCAACTTTTTACATGATTTAAAAGATCATCAACCCCAAAACAAAAATCAATGACCCATATTAATAATCAAATGCTAAATTCAAAACAAATCTAAAAAAAATCTCACTTAAAATGTAAAAAAAGTAAAAGTCATAAAAAAAAGATTCAAAAAAAATAGATAAAAAAACTACAAGCATATGAATTTTACATATTCCCTGTAAAAACTATACAGCTAATCAATTATAGTTATTTTAGAAAAGGATAGTGTAAAAAGATGATGGATTTTTACAATTGAAAAATTAAGAAAATCAAAGATTTTCTAACTTTAAAAAATAGAAAATTTTTTAAAATTAAGAAAATATGGTAAAAATTCGATACAATGTATGTGATTTAAACCTTTTCTGGGTGAAAACCAGGACTTCGGATCATCTTTGAAAACCATACACTTGTTACAACAATTTTAAACATTAAACTAAAAGAAGAGATAGAATTAATTTATCATTTGATAAACACATTGAAAATGAGATAATAAGAATACACTAAAAAAAAAGAAAAATTTAAGAGATAAGTAACAATCCCAATAATTCAAAGAGTTTAAAAAGATATTCGCGATTGTATAAGCAAATAAGGAAAAAGTTAGTCAAAATAATGTTTGAGATAGATGAAGATCTTATATTATTAATTATTCTTTTTTAATCCATAAAAAAGACCACAAATTAAGAGTAGTAAGATTATTAAAGGAAAACCTGTTTTATTAGTAAAGTTATCTCCATTTGAAAGATTTTCTTCTGAAATAGGATTATTTTCAACTTGAATCTGGGTAGTATTATCATCAGTACTATTTAGTTCATATAAATCATCAATATAATTAAATAATCCAAATCTAAAGAAACAAACACCATAAGCACCATTACTTAAAGCAATATTAGCATCAAAGGCTAATTCTTGTGGTGGAAGAGGTGTTGGATCATCATCATTAACATAAGCTTGAAGACCAGCTATTATTTTTGCTTTAGGTGAAAATTGAGTGAATTTATTTGTAGTAGTTCCAATCCAAGAACTATCCTTATTATAATTTCCTTTATAAATCATGGGGATTAAATAATCTAAATAAGTTCCTAAGGAACTAATATTTTGACCATAATAATATTCATCAGCATAAGTCCCTAATGAACTAATATTTTGATCAAAATAAACTGTATCATTTTCTAACTCAGGCATAACAGCAGCTGAAAGTATAATATTAGGATTAATAGATGTTACATTAGTTTTAAGTTCACTCACAAGTGATGATATTGCATCACAAGCATTCTCATAACCACCAGTTGCATTAAATGCTTTACCACCATACCTAAGATAATCTAAATGAATACCAGTAACATTAGCTATTTTAGAATAATTCACTGCTTTAACTATAATCTCATCAAAACGTGTTCTATTAAAACTTCCATTTTCTAAAACAGGCTTTATCCAGTTACCATCCTTATAAAAACATTGAATCCAAATATGAATCTTAATACCCTTACTATTAGCTTCATTAATCCACTTTACAACATCCTCAGGAGAATTACGAGTAAAAGCATCTTCATGAATTATTATATTATCAATACCATGCAATTTAAGTTCAGTTAAATTGGTTTTATTCATATGAGAACCCCATAGCCACATACCATTAAATTGAGAATCTTCAAGAGAACCATAGTTATGAGTTTCAATACCTGAATTCATTGCAAATACGCAATTAATACTAAATAAAGCTAATATTAATAGGATATAGATATATTTAAGTTTTAATCTCAACATGATAAAAAATCCTCCTCATTAAAAACTATAATAAATATAGTATTATGTTTCTCTTCTAACAAACCTGTAATCATTTCACTATCAAATTATTCTGTTGGTTAATCAGTAAATATAATTTTATGGCTATTAATTAAGACTATTACGATAACTACTCTTTATATTTCCCAACAATATAAATAAATTGTATATTCTGATATTTGAAATTAAATAATTTAATAAAAAAATTTATCGTTCAAAATTTAAGAACTTTTCCATAGTGAATATGGTCAAAAAATAATGCATTATTTCATGATAAGAGTGGTGATCCACATTATAATGTATCTATACAAATTTAGTAATTTTCTATTAAAAAGTAATTGTTGTCCACCATATATATAAGTTATTGTATAATTGTTTTAATATTAATATATTATTAATTCTATTGGTAATATATTGTCTGATGTAAATATGATGTTTTTCAAGGATTGAAATTTTAGTGTTTATCCAGGAAATATAAATTAAATAGTCTTAAATTGATTCAAAGAATTTTTTTAAATTTTTTTTATATTCTTCAAGATCATGTTCATTAATTATTAAATAATCAGAGCATACTATAACATTAGCTATTCCAAAACTAAGTTCTCGCTCATCTCTTTTCTTAAATTCATCAAAACTATCACTATCGTCTTCACGATTCCTCATTTTTAAACGCATGAATCGTGTTTTTGGACTTGCAAATATAGAAAGTAGCTTAAAATTCTTGAAATTTTCTTTAATGAAATCTACTTCAAATAAACT
>JAITOM010000390.1 GCA_031289975.1 Methanobrevibacter sp.
ATCTTAACTTCAACCATATAGATTCTGAATTTGTGGATAAAATAGCTATTGAAATTACAGGAGACTCATTATCATTATCTAATGATTTAATAAACAAAGCACTTGATCCTATTGAAAATGTTAAATCAAGAAATGTTTTAGGGGGACCTGCCCCTGAAATGGTAGAATTATCAGCTAAGAACTTGCAGAAATTTTTAGAAAAAGAATATAAAAATAAAGGCTAAAAATTAAATAGTCAATGATTAAAAAATTAAGTTTAGCAAAATTTTAATAATATATTACCCGATTTATAAAACAATACTAAAAATTCAAAAAAAGTTTATGATTCTCCTATATTTTTAATATCAAATTTAATTTCGTCTATTTCTTTATCCACTCTATCAAACCTTTCATCCACTCTATCAAATTTCTCTTCAATTAATTTAATTAAAATATCATCGTTGTTCATAATACTTCCATGAAGTTTTAATTTAGTTTTATTCATTGTGCAGATTAAATTTAATTTTTAAGTATGCAAAAAACAGCATAAAATGATTTTATAATATTATCCAGTCAATTAAAAATGTTTAAGTTTATATGAACAATAATTTACAACTAATACCCTTTAAAGTTTTTCATTTGAAGAGAATATGAAATTGTACAATATATTCTCTCCTTATTCCTTAACTGGAATAGAAAGTGGCAAACCTGGGGTTCCCGCATAAAAACATATTAAGACAACACCTTTTTCGTTGGTGTACCCATAATGAGGTTCGTTTACCATCTCACGAAGAACATCTCCCTTATTTATTGTATGTATTTCCCCATTAGCCTGTTTCTTTACAGTAAGCGAACCTTCTTCAACATAGGCAACATTAGGCATAGGATGTGTATGTACATCCAATGATTTATTCGGAGGGATAGTTATTTTTAAGACTGTTAATTGTGGAGTTCCAGATGGATATGTTTCATATTCAACACCATCCCAACTATTCGTACCGTTGGAAAGCACTTCCTTAATAGTATCTGTTGCCGTAATAAGTGGTACTGAATCTTGTTGAGATATAATATTATGAGGAAAAAAATAGCCAGTATAAAATAGAGTGACTCCATAAATCACGGCGATTAATATCCACATTACTTTTTTTAAGATAGACATTTTGTCCCTCAAATAATAGAATGTTTGCCTCTAATAATATTCCTTTCTTTCATAGTTTAACTTACCAATTAGACCAATATATAATTTTAGCTCATGCACCTAAAAATATTTCAAGTAAGTTATATAATAAAAAAATCCCCTAAATCTTTTTAATCATTGCCATGTACTTGTGTGATACCATCAACACCAAAAACATTTACTATCGCTACAGAAGCAGAATCAATAGGGTTATTAATATCCACTATCCAAGAACAGACACCAATTATAATTGCAAGAATAACAATCCTAATTCTAAAGCTTAAATTCATTTTATCAACTCCCAATATATTAATGTTATAATCCACCACCCGAAAAAGCACTCATTAGTGGATGATATCCATATCTCCAAACACCAGAATAATGTAATAAAAACACTATTAATATAACAAGAACTGCTAAAATTAATCTATGCATCAAACTAAGCCTCATGTAATTACCTCCTCAGGAGCATCTGATCAATCATATAATTATTTATATTGTAGTTAGTTATGTATAAAGATAACGGTTTAATGATTCCAAAACACAAAATATAAATTTATCAAATCTTTCTTATTCAAATAGACAATATATAGTGATGTAAAAATGTTTGTAATTAATCATTTATTTTTAAATATCTTATTGTTGAAAATTTATTTTCAACTTAGGAGAATTTATTTTCATATTTAAAAATAAGAATTATAACTTTTTTAATTAGATAATTACTTTACTTTAGATAATCACTTTACTAAAATTATTATATTAATAACCTTTTTAAAATGAATATATCCATTTTATTGAATATATCCATTTTATCGAATAATTTCTAAAATCAAATCTAAATCATCTAAGTTTAAGAGATCAACCTTTTTGCCACTTTCTTCTTGTAATTCTTTTTCAATGTTAATATGATCATAGGTTATTATATTTCCTTCAATATTTATTTTTCCATTATCTTCAAGGGTTTTAGCTATTTCTTGGGTAGTTGTAGAACTCAGATATTGTATTATTATTTTGGCTTCTTTTTTAAATTCTGGACCTATTTTTTCCATTCTTGGTGTAATCTCAATAATTTTTTCTTTAACATTAGGTTTATCATTTTTAATATCCAAGTTATCTATTTTTAAAGTTCCTTTAATATCTTCTTTAAACTGATTTAAAATAGCTAATATCTCATTGTTTTTAGTGTATATGTTAACTGTATTTAGTGATTGATTTAAAGGTATTTTAGAAGAAGATTTAAATCGTCTTATATTGTCTATTAATTCAATAGCTGCATCTCCTTCATTTTCACATTTTAAATCAATGAGTTCATTGTTTACTTCAGGCCAAGTTTGAATAATAGCTATTTCATCCGAAGAAGTATGTAAATAGCTATAAATCTCATGGGTGAAATGTGGTGTGATTGGAGTAAGTAATTTTAAACTTGTATCTATAACAGTTTTCAAGGTGTATTTAGCCGATAATTTAGAGTGAATACTTTTTTTATCCTGATTATCATTGTAAAGTCTATGTTTAACAGCTTCAATATATTCATCACAGAAATCATGCCAAATAAATTTTTGAGTTGAATTTATTGTATCTGCAAAGTTATATTCTTCAAATCCACTTGTAACCTTTAAAATAAGTTTATTTAATTTGGATAGAATCCATTTATCTAATGGTTCTAAAATAGGTTTATCTTTAATATCTTCACTTATATGTAAACTAATAAATCTAAATGCATTCCAAAATTTTCTTAAGAATTTATAAGCATATTTAACATCTTTCCAGTCAAAAGGTAAATCTGAACCAGGCAAACTATTTGCAGCCCAACTTCTAAGCGGATCTGCACCATACTTATTTATAACTTCATCAGGAGATATTACATTACCACGAGATTTACTCATTTTATATCCATCCTCACCAAAAACCATACCATTAATTTCAATGTCTTTAAATGGTTTAATGCCTGTTAATGCTTTAGTTCTTAGAATTGTATAAAATGCCCATGTTCTAATTATGTCATGTCCCTGTGGACGTAGGTCAGCTGGAAGGTAATCAGTATAGTTTGAATCTGGCCAATTAGCATTCCAAAGGGGAGATATGGAACTATCCATCCAAGTATCTAAAACATCTTCTTCTCCAATAAAATCCATAGACCCACATTCACAGACATAATCCATCCTACTACCACTTTCATCAATAGCTATTGGATTTGCTTGGCTTGGGTCAGTGGGTAATTCTTCTTCTATGGCAACATGGATTTTCCCACATTTTTCACAAAACCAAACTGGAATGGGTGTTGCAAATATTCTTTGCCGTGAAATACACCAATCCCATTGCATAGAATCAGCCCAATTTAATAATCTACTTTTCATATGCTCTGGAATCCAATTGATTTCTTCTGCTGTCTGTTTAATATCATTATTAAGTTTATTAACATTAATAAACCATTGTTTCTTAACTAATATTTCAATTGGAGTTTTACATCTCCAACATTTACCAACATTTTGATTAACCATTTCTTGTTTTTCAATACAACCATTTTCTTTTAAATCATTGATCGTAGCTAATTTACATTCATTTAAATCCATGTCCTTATATTTACCAGCGACTTCATTCATTCGCCCTTTTTCATCAATGATTTCAATTGTATCCAAACCATGTTTATTAACCCATGAAACATCAGTTTTATCACCAAATGTACATACCATAACAGCTCCAGTACCAAACTCAGGATCAACTTCATCATCAGAGATAACCTTAACTTTCTGAGAGAACAATGGAACTTCAACCTTTTTACCAATTAAATCAGCATATCTTTCATCTTTAGGATTTACAACAACCCCAACACATGCAGACATTAATTCTGGACGGGTTGTAGCTATTAAAACACCATCTTCAGAATCACCATCTTTAGCCAAACCCTTAAATCTTACATAATTTAAGTTAGTTTCATTACTTTCATATTCAACCTCAGCAAATGCAATAGCTGTTTCACATCGAGGACACCAATTAACAGGATGTATGCCTTGATAAATTAAACCCATATCATACATTTTTAAAAAAGAATACTGAGTTTTTCTCATATACTCAGGAGTCATGGTTATAAACTCTCTACTCCAATCTTGAGAAAAACCAATGGATTGCATCTGCCTCCTCATTAAATCAATATTTTCTTTTGTTAACTCAACACACATCTTTCTAAATTCAGATCTTGATACAATATTTTTTTTAATATTATGTGTTTCTTCAACCTTAACTTCAGTTGGCAAGCCATGACAATCCCATCCCTGAGGAAATAAAACATCATAATCTCTTAATCGTTTATACCTTGCAATCATGTCAATATAAACCCAATTTAAAACATGCCCCATGTGTATGGATCCTGTTGGATAAGGTGGTGGAGTGTCAATTATGTATCTCGGTTTTGTTCCATCGCCAATGAATTTATGGATTTTAATCTCTTCCCATTTATCTTGCCAATATTTTTCTTTTTTATAATCATATTCTTTTGGAATAATTTTTTTAGTCAATTTATTCTCTCCAAAGTAATGATAGATATAATAATCTGTTTTGATGAATAAAGTTAGCATTTAATATTAAAAAATTTTTTGCAAATTATTTTTCAAATATTAATATTCATCTTTTAAATTTAATTTAAAGAAATAAAAATTTAAAGAAATAAAAATCATTTTTGATTACAAATATTTAACTGAATTTTGTAAAATTAATATATAAATAAAGAAAATCAAAGATTTTCTAACTTTAAAAACTAAAAGTTTTTAAAATAAAAGAAAATAATTTTACAGAACACTATATATCAATGCACATGATATTAAAGAAAAAAAATAATTATAATTGAAAATTAATTATTTAAGAGAAAAATATAATTTGGCTGAGTTCAATATAAGTTAAATAAAAGGTGTTTTGATGGATGTTCTTGTTGTTGATTTAACACATGGCGGAGTTATAATAGCCATTAAATTAGCAGAATTAAACTATTTTAACAATATTTATGCTTATGATTTATATAGAACTCTTAAAAATCAGGATAAAAGAAAATTATTAAGAAATAATATAATACTTATAAATGATATAAATGAATTAAATAAAAATAATAATGAATTATTAATAAGCTATCCTGTTCACAGCCCATTAAAACCAAATAAAATTAGAGAAAAAATCAATCATCACAGAGG
>JAITOM010000393.1 GCA_031289975.1 Methanobrevibacter sp.
ATATTATTTATGAAATTGACAATTTAAAGATATTTTTAAAAAACTCATTACTTAAAAACATTTTTTAGTTCACTATATTAAAAAATAGCAAAAATTAGAAATTTTTTGACTTATAAAATCATGGATTTTATAAATATTAATTTAAAATTATTTATATTGATTAAAATAAATTTATATTATTTAAAATTTAAAATTATAGATTTTTATAAATTAATATTTAAAATTAAATGATTTAATAAAAAAAATTATCATCCAAAATTTAAGAACTTTTCCAAAATGACTATAAATAAAATTCTTTACTTAAAAAACTTTAGAAAATCTGAGATATCTCAAATCCAACTAATAAGATATTATTCCAAATTTTTACTCATGTACCATATAAATAAAATTCTTTTTTTAGTAATGTATTGATGTTGCAAACTTCTTAAAATGCTTTAAAAAATGAAGCATTATGAATATTGAATAAAGTATTATAACTTTATCAGTTCAATTTGGTACACCCATTTTTCTTAAAACTATTAATTTTCTTAAAACTATTATTTTTTTATTAACTAAAATATAAAATATACTACTAATATAACTTTAATTAAAAATCAATACAAGAATAGGAAATATTTTATGATGAGTGAAAATAATCAAATAAATCACATGAAAGAATATAAAGTAATTAATGAGTCTAATTTCTCTAAAATTGAAGAAAAATTATTAAGAGAACTTAGAAGTGAATTAGTGGACTTAGCTATTTCATCTGGAGATGATTTTAATTTAAATGAAAAAGCTTTCTTTCAAGATATAAAGAATTTTTTAGATTTAAAATTGCCTTTAAATAGTATAGAGACTAACAATGGGGATAATTTGAATTATGTATCTGATGAAAGCATCTCCAAAAGAAACATCTACATTAATAATCTTTCAAATAAATTTTTTCAGGAAATAACAGGTTATGGAAGTTTAGATCCTTTAATTAAAGATGATGATTTAGAAGAAATAATGGTTATAGGAGTTAATAAACCAGTTTTTGTATATCATAGAAATTTAGGAATGATGGAAACAAATTTAAGATTTAAAAAAGAAGAAGATATTCTAACCTTGATTGATACGATTGCAAGACAGATCAACAGAAGAATAGATCAAGAATCACCAATATTAGATTGTAGACTTTTAGATGGTTCAAGAGTCAATGCTACAATCTCTCCAATTTCAGCAGATGGACCAAGTTTAACAATTCGTAAATTTAAGAAAGATCCTTTAACAATAGTTGATTTAATAAAACTTAAAACCATGACCATTGAACTTGGAGCTTTTTTTTGGCTTTGTATTGATGGATTAGGTGTTAAACCAGCCAACATTATAATCTCAGGAGGAACAAGTTCTGGTAAAACTACAACCTTAAATAGCTTAGCTAATTTTATAAATCCTCGAGAAAGAATAATTTCAATTGAAGACACTTTAGAATTACAGATTAATCATAAACATCTTTTAAGAATGGAAACTCGTCCAAAAAACATTGAACATAAAGGAGAATTGACAATGGATGATTTAGTTAAAAATGCTTTAAGACAAAGACCAGATAGAATTATTGTGGGTGAAGTTAGAGGTCAAGAAGCAATAATATTATTTACAGCCTTGAATACAGGACATTCTGGTTTTGGAACTCTGCATGCGAACAGTTCACGAGAAACAATAACTCGTTTAATTAATCATCCCATGAATGTACCTAAAATCATGATATCAGCTATCGATTTAATTATAATGGAAAATAGGATTTATCGAAGTGATGGAGTATCTATTAGAAGAATTACTGAAGTTAGTGAAGTTGTAGGAATTGAAGAAGACAATATACAATTAAACAAGATATTTAATTGGAATCCTAAAACTGATGAAATAAAAAATATTGGAATAACAAGCAAAACACTTAGAGACATTAGTGAAACTCGTGGTATTTCAATGCAAGAAATAGAAAAAGAAATTTCAGATAGAAAAATCCTTTTAAATTATTTATTAAAAAATAATTTAAGATCCAACAATACTATTGGAGAAATATTTCAAAGATACTATCATAATAAAGATGAAGTTTTAGATGAAATTAAATTTAATTAATAATGATTAAATGAATTTGTTATATTGAATGTATTATTAAATGGTGGTTAAATGCTTGATAAATTCTTTTACTTTCTTAATTCATTTTTTTATGACTTTGGTAATTTATTAACATCAATTTTTGATATAAAAAATTATAAGTTGAATAAATTAGATAAAAACTTTTTAAAAAATAAATGTTTTAAATATGATGATAATCAAGAGGAATATGTATTCAAGATAGTTGATAAAACTACATCAAATAAAAAAGGTATAATTTACACTCTTTCACAGGAGAATATTTTAGAAAAATTAAATCTAAGATTTGTTCTACCTATTTTCATGTTTCTTCTTCTATTAATATTTTTAATTTTAAATTTATTTCTTTCATTAGAAATAGGATTAATTTTTTTAATAGCTATTTTATTGGTAATATTTTTTATTCTTCAATATCCAAAATTACAAAAAGAGAAAATTAGTTCACAAATATCTAAAGAATTGCCTTATGCTCTTAGACAAATGGTTACAGAATTAAAATCAGGTAAAGGATTACACGATACTTTAAAGTCAATAGCTATTTCAGATTATGATGCTCTTTCTCCTCAATTTTCAAGAACCCTTGAAGAAATTAAATATGGTGAAACTACAGAGAATGCGATAATAAACATGTCCAAAAGAGTGGATTCAAAAAGTTTAAATAGAGTACTGTATCAAATTGTGGGGAGTTTGAAAACAGGAAGTAATTTATCCTATATTTTAAATATAATTGCTGAAGATATTTCACAGGAATTAAGAATAAAATTAAAAGAATATTCACAAAAACTTAATGGATTTGTTATGATTTATACATTTTTAGTAGTTTTAGCCCCTGTTATTATTTTAGTAATGATAATAGCAAGTTCTATAGTTGTTGGTGATTTAGTTCCACCACAAGTCATTTTAATTTTATATTTTTTCTTTTTCCCTATGATTGTAGTTTTTTTAGGCTTGTTTATAAAAAGATTAGAACCAAAAACATGATCGTCCAAACTGTTGTAAAGTTGAAAATTATTCCTTTTTGAATCGTTTATATCATGCAAAAACTAATAATTATGGTTCTATTAATATTTAAATATTTTTAGCTCAATTTAATTAATAATCATACAATTCATATATGTTTTTACATTATTAGTTATTTATTTAAGCCTTAATTAAACTTTTAAGTATTTATATATGATTTAAGAGAATATTTTAACACTTAATCATATTTTATATCCATCAAATTATTCTTATTTTAAGCAACTATAGTACGAAACTTAAATTTTGGCAAAATTATTGTTTTCAATTTCCTTTTAAATTTAATTTTTTTAATTAAATTTCTTATTCTTAATGAATAAATAAAATAAAAAATTTAAATTTTAAATTAATAAAAATATAAAGAATAATTTTAAAAATTAAAATATTTTAATAAAATTAAAAAATTTTGAAAATGCCAAAAATTGAGGCTGTGAAAAATTCAACTGATGAAGATATAATACTTTATTTAACATTTATAATACTTAATTTTTTAAAGAATTTTAAGGATTTTATAAGATCAACCCAATATTAAAAAAGTATTTTTACTTAATATTTACATTTGAATAAAAGTTGGAAAAATAGTTTATCAGTTTGATTTTTCACATCCCCGTTCTAAGCATGTGAGAAGTACCAATGCTTAATTTGATACTTTTCAGATGATTAAAAAATAAAAAAATAAAAAATTTTAATTATGAAAACCATTATGTAACTTAATGTAACCTGAATCCCATGTATCGGTTTGGACATGGCAATTCTTGGTACTCGCTGCACCACCAACAGTACCATCATAATTGATAGCACCAGGACCAGCTTCAATACCAGTTTTAGTAGTGTGATCACCACTACTTTTAGCACCGCATTCAATATCCATTGTATATGCATTATAAGGAACATTAATATATCTATCACTAGAACCACTAAGTAAAGTGAAATGTTCATCAGAACCTATTTGGTTTTTATCAACATCATAAAATTTAATTCTAGTTTCGGCTTCAAAAGCAAGAGCCCAATTCTTATCATCACTAAAATTAAAACCATTAGGTGAATTCCAATGGCTTGCCTTAAAAACTGAACCTGAACTAACAGTATGAACAATGATTTGTTTATCAGCACCAGCTATTTTATAAATGGTTAAATTAGGAGAATCAATAGTTTTTGTAGTTACTATATCATTATCAGCAGCATTAAAATTAGCAGCTAAATTATAAGTGCCAAAAGCAGTATAGTTTGCATTAACAATACCATTATTATCAGTTGTAGCAGCAGGTATATCACTTTGGAAACTAATTGATCTACTAGCTATAGGTGCACCATTCCTATCATTAGTTAATTTATAACTAACAACATGATTAAAAGGTGCAGTTTTATCATAACCTACATTATTTGTACCATTCAATATAGTTAATACAGGTCTAATTTTAGTGGTAACATTACCATCTTTAGGAGATATTATTCGATAAGTTGAATCACTTTCAGGTGCTATTTTAACACTTACAGTATAATTAGTATCGCCTATTAAAGCTGGTGCATCAATATTATATTTACCACTCTGTGGATTATAAGTTCCTGAAAAACTTTGTGATGTAAAGGATCGTGCACTATTACTTTTATCTGTAAATACTAATTGTAATTTTAAATCACTAGGTATAGGATTTGAATTAACTCCTAATTGGTAGTTAGTGCTTACTTCAACAGGTATTTTTGTTAAAGCAACAGTATTATTAGGATGTATTTTTACTGTTGGTGGAGTAATAACATTAACATTAACATTTCTTTTAGTTACATTAGAATAAAAATAGAATGTATCTTGAGTAAGTTTACCATCACCACCAATTCTATTTATATTAAAATTAATATTAATTCCTGACTCATCAGTTCCTGATCTACCAATAGCTTCATTAGCACCTTCAAGAAGATAAAATTTTGGTAAATTACTTGGAGTACCATTAATATTAGTTAATAATAATTCATCATCTGATGTACGTTTTGTAAATGAAATATTTTCATCAAATTTGACATCACCAAAATCATTGATATGAGCTTTATATAAATTTAATTTATTTGCATATGGTGAATCTACTATTGCTCTTATTAAAGCACAATCATATTTAGGAGACAATACATCATATTGACCTATATTAAAATTAACAGGGTCAAATGTATAATTTTCACCTATTTCAATCTCACGAGGTGCAATACCATTAGGAAGTTCATTTCCATTTTCATCATAAGTAACTGTATAAGTACCAGTGAAATTACTATCAGGATTACTATATGTTGGATTATCAGCTGAAGATAACCCACCATGCAGACCATTAAATGTAGATAATGGTGTATTTAAAAATATATTCTTAGTACCAAGTGATACACTATTTATTGGATTCCCACTTGCAACAAACCCAATACTACCAATAATTATTATACTCAATATAATGAGTATCATTTTATTTTTCATGCATTTTCTCCTTTTAATTATTAATTAATTTTTTTTGGCTGTGTAAATATGAGGATGGATTTTCAGAATTGAAAAATTGAAAGGATATGATAAAAGCTTAATAACTGTTTTCTGCTAAAAAGCCAAATTTTAGATTGTGGATTTCCATCCTCTTTTTACAGTACCTAAAAAATAATGAATGTGTATTTATAAAATATATAAATACCCATTTGGGATATAAAACACTCATATTAAAAATTATTAATATGAAAAGAAACATTTTATATTCACCAGTTTTATTTATTATACTAAGTTATATATAAAGATAACGGTTCAATGATTTTAAAATGTGAATTAAATATTCATAGAATCTTATTTATTTAAGTAAATAATGGTTAAGAATAATTAGAAAATAAAATATAGTATTGATATATATTTGATTAATCCACACCCCCCCCCCCCTCCTTATAGGTTATTTAAGGATTAAATAGCTATTTAAAAAATGTATAATAGTAAAATATATTTATCACCTAATAAAAAACAGCTTGTTTATAGGAATAAAGAGGATAATTGTATAAAATGTAAATGAGATGAGATATGATGTAAAAAAGCTAAAATGAAGTGAATTAAACATCAGAAAGAAACTGCAGAATAAAAAGGTTTTAAATAAAAGACCATCGTACAACAATCATTGCATTAATCAAAGTTGTATCCCATTCAAACCATACCAGACTAAAAACAGCAAGATAAAGACAAGAAATTTAATAACTTGTATTGTTTTTAACTTAATTCACTTAGCAATGATTTTAAATGAAATCAGTGCCGCACAACAATAAATATGAAAAAATCTGGGGGAAAATGCCAAAAAGTTGGGTAAATTACAATTGAAAGAGAAAATTATGATGATTTTCAAACAGGAAAAGTAGTCATGAATAAGATATTAGGCACTGTAAAAAGAGGATGGAAATTCGGAATCTGGAATCTGGATTTGTAGCAGAAAAAGTTTAGACCATATACATGTCATTAAACTTTTATCAAACTTTTATCCTTTATTTCCAATTTTTCATTTGTGAAAATCCATGCTAATTTTACAGTGCC
>JAITOM010000413.1 GCA_031289975.1 Methanobrevibacter sp.
AATTTGGAATTTGGATTTTAGCATAAAAGCATTAAGCCCATATACATGTCATTAAACTTTTATAGTCTGTTTTCAATTTTTCAATTGTGAAAATCCATGCTAATTTTACAGTGCCGAAAATAAGGAGTTATAAAACAGTTAATTCAATTAAATTATGAAAATCCAAAATACAAAACTTCTACACTTTTGACACACTCGGGTGAAAAACTATTTTGTTAATATTATTGAATTGATATATAAATCCAATTACTTTTTAGTGGCTTCTACTCTTTCTTCTTGAGACATTTTAGATAAGGTTTTAATTTTTCCTATATCTAATTCAAGACCTTCTCCAACACGAGTTCCATATTCAGGTTCTGCTTTGTAGAAAAGAGATGTTTGCCTGTATTGTATTCTTTCTTGAGCATTGCCTAAATGACCTACAATGTTATTTACCAAATGCTCTTTATCGGTATCATTCAAGACTCTTCTCCAAAATTCACCAACTTGAAGGAAATCAACATCTTTAACAGGTCGTGTATGTTTATCAATAACTGCTTGCAATTCAATAGTTGGTGGTTTAAATGATATATCTGGAATTGGACCATCTTGAGAATTTGGATAGTAGTTGGATCCTGAACCTCCATTATCATCCACATTCATTGAACCATCTCTTTGATAATTATTAATTTCAGCATTTTTCGCACGATTGATTGGAATTTGATGATGGTTTGGACCTAATCTATGTCTTTGAGTATCTTCATAAGCGAAAAGTCTTCCTTGCAATAATCTATCAGGTGATGGACCAACTCCTGGAACAAAATTTGAAGGTGCGAATGCTGATTGTTCAACTTCAGCGAAGTAATTTTCAGGATTCTTATTTAAAACCATTTTTCCAAGTGGTATTAATGGATAATCACCATGATACCATACTTTTGTAACATCAAAGGGATCAAATTTATATTCCTTCGCTTCATCGTTTGTCATGATTTGAACATACACATCCCATTGAGGATAATCTCCATTCTCAATAGCATTATAAAGATCTTCAGTTGCATGATCAGGATTTTCACCACACATTCTAATAGATTCGTCATTTGTTAAGGTTCTATTTCCTTGTGCTGTTTTAAAATGATATTTAACCCATACATATTCTTCTTTTTCATTGTACCACATATATGTATGGCTTGAAAATCCATCCATATGCCTATAATTTTGTGGTGTTCCTCTATCAGTGAATAAAAATGTTGCTTGATGAATAGATTCTGGAGTTAAAGATAAAAAGTCCCAAAACATATCCGCATTAGCTAAATTATTGGATGGATGTCTTTTTTGTGTATGGATAAAATCTGGGAATTTTATAGCATCTCTAATGAAAAATATTGGAATATTATTTCCAACAATGTCATAGTTTCCTTCTTCAGTATAGAATTTAATTGCAAAACCACGAGGGTCTCTTTTAGCATCAGCAGAACCTCTTTCTCCACCAACGGTTGACATTCGAGAAAAAATTTCGGTTTTTTTACCAATTTCTGATAAAAATTTTGCTCTTGTATATTTTGAAAGGTCATTAGTCACTTCAAAGTAACCATGAGCTCCAGCTCCTTTTGCATGTACAACACGTTCTGGTATTCTTTCTCTATCAAAATGTGCTAACTTTTCAATTAACTGAACATCTTGTAGTAAAGCATAACTTGAACCTTCATCTGTAGTTATTGATGCTTGATCATTTGATACGGGTATGCCTTTATTTGTAGTTAATTTTTTATCTGTCATTTTTAACACCTGATTTTAAACTTAATTTAACTTATTTAATAAATTTTTTATTAATTAAATTATTTTATTATACTAACTTAAAATTAAATTTAATTTTTAAATTTTTTTTAAATAATTTTGGCTCATGCATATGTCATATTGCAAAATTTTAATTATGTTAAATTGAAAATAACTTTAATTATTTTAGAAGTATTTGCATTACTTATATTAATATGATGATATCTGTATTTAATTTTTTAATTTAATTGATTTTTATAAATTTTATCAAATTTGTCATATATATTATGTGTTGTGCATGAGTCATAATTTTCATATTTAGATTTTTTTTAATTAATTAGATTTTTTTTAATTAATTAGATTTTTTTTAATTAATTAGATTTTTTTTAATTAATTAGATTTTTTTTAATTAATTAGATTTTTTTTAATTAATTAGATTTTTTTTATATAATAATATATATTTATTACATTAGCTTATATAATTATATATAAACACTTAATTAAAATATAAAAGTCTTAAAGTATGAAACTAACTTAAATTTTTGCAAAAATCATTAGTTCTAATTTTTCTAAAAATCAATTTAAATTAAATTAAAATCATTATTTTTAAAAAATAAACAAAATAAACTATTTAATTATAAATTAATGAAATATATTAAATAATTTTAAAAATTAGAATAATTTAATAAAAATTAAAAATTTTTAAATCGTAAAAAATTTGGTTCCAAACTATAATTAAAATAGTTCTAAACTATAATTAAAATAAATATAATATATATAACATATGATTAAAATATAAATAGTTAATTAGAAGATTGAAATATAAAAGATAACAATTTTTATTAATGACATAAATTTATTAATGACATATTATTAATAATGATATCAAGTAAAAAGTAGAGATACTGAATAAATAGTTGATAGAATATAGAAAGTAATTAAATAACTCGGAGATTTTAATTTGAGTAATGATGAATTTTTTTCAATAGAGGAAGAGAAAATAGCTAATTATATAAAGAAATTAGGTATTAAAAGAGCGGAAAATATCAATGTATCAAAAATTAAAGAAAATTTAAAAACTAAATATATTGGTCAGCATATTTATGCATTTCAAAAAGTTGACTCTACAAATATAATAGCTAAATTTTTAGCTGGAACTGGGATTAAAGAAGGAACTATAGTTATTGCAAGATCGCAAGTTAAAGGTAAGGGAAGAATGGGAAAGAAATGGGAATCACCACTTGGAGGGGTATGGTTATCCATTGTTTTACATCCAAAGATGAGTCCACGTCAAGCTTCTTTAATAACATTAGGTGCAGGTGTAGCTGTAACAAAAGCTGTTAGAAAATTGGGTGTTGATGCCAGAATTAAATGGCCTAATGATATACTAATTGGTGATAAAAAAATAGCTGGAATACTCACAGAAGCAAATTCGAAATCCAGTACTCTTGATTATATTATTGTTGGTATAGGCATTGATAGTAATTTAGATTCAAGCTCTATTTCTAAAGAAACTAAGGCTACAACTCTTAAAGATGAATTAAAAAGAGAAATTAATGAAAATAACCTTATAACAAACCTATTAGAAGAATTTGAAAATGTGTACGAATATTTTAAAAATAAAGAATTCGAAGAAATATTATACAGGTGGAGAAGCCTCTCTCAAACAATTGGTAGTTATGTTGCAATAAAACAACCTTTTGGAAAAGTTTTAAAAGGATATGTTGTAGGAATTAACAATACTGGGTCTTTAATTTTAGAATTGGATAATGGGGAATTAAAAAAAATAATCTCTGGAGAAAGTCACATTGCGGAAATCTCAAAATTTGATATTAAAAACAAAATTGTTCAATGATACTTTCTTATTTTTCAATTTAAACAATAATGAGGGTGTATAGCTGTTTCTACTATGAAAATCTTTTTCATAAAATCTTTTTCATGATGATTTTATGAATTCCAGAACCATATTGTGCAGCTTTTTTTGGTCTATAGGCAATATAATGGGGAACACCTAAGTCAATAGCTATATCTCTAAGAATATGTTTTCTAAGTTTATCATCAGATGATTTAATCTTATAATCAATTGGTAGAGATAATGCAAAACTTAGAAAATCCTTATCTAAAAAAGGAGATTTGAAATTTAGATTATTAAAATTAGCTATTGCAAGATCTCTTTGAAAGTTAACTTCATGCATAAACTCAATATCGCCTCTAAGCTCATCAATAAGAGAATTTTTATCTTGAGAATAAATATCTAAATAACGGTTGTATCCACCAAATAATTCATCAGCACCTTGACCTGTTAAAATAGTTTTAAATCCTTCGTTAACTGCTAATTTAGAGCTTAGATGCATTGTCATTCCAACACCTAAATCAACGATATTTCTCCTATCAATAATTGATAGAAAATCTTCAAATTCAGATTTTATAATTTCTTCATTTACTAAATCATATTTTAAATCTAAATCTAAGTCCTTAGCTATTTTTTTACTAATTTCAAGGTCTTTTGAATTTTCAGTCCCTACAGTAAATAGCTTAACATCTATCTCATTATTATCCTTTAAGATTTTAGCTATTGTTGTACTATCAACTCCACCAGAAAAGAATAAGGCTACCTCATCCAAACCCTCTATTCTCATATTAACAGATTCTCTAAGAAGTTTAATAAGAGTATTTTTAGATTCAATATAATTTAAACTATTTCCTGAATTAATGTTACTCCATGGTGGATTCAATGGAGGATACATTTTATTGTTAAACATTAAAAATCCTGGTTTAAATGTTTTAATATCTGAAATACCCTCAGTTGATAAGATTTTTCTATCATTTGCAAAAAATAATTTAGCATCGCCCCCATAATAAAGAAGACAAGAACCAATAACATCTCTTGAGATGATGGTATTTTTACCATCAGAAATTGAAAAAACAAAATCTCCATTGATAATCATGGATCCATATAAAACAGCTATTAAAAAATTAAATTCTGATTTAATAGTTCCATCATCATTAAAAACAAATTTATAATCTTGATTTTCTTTTAAAGAATTAACAACAACATCTAAATCATTATTTAATAAAAAATGAATTAAACTTAGAAAAAGTTCACTATTATAAAGATAATCTAAATTATAATAGCTATTTAAAAAATCATTGATCTCTTTATGATTATAAATTTCACCATGAAAACTAAGTTTTAAACCATGCCTTAAATTGTAATCTAAAAAATATCTATTATTCATCATAATTAATTGATTAGTTAGGTATTTTTATTTATTTATCAAAATTGATTTAATTTATAATTTTCTTTTACCAAATATTCTAATAGTTCATTAATTGAGCTTATATCTAATGCTTTCTTTTCAATTTCTTTAAGATCTTCAATGGTATAGCCGTAATGTTCGGCTGTTTCTAAAAATTCATCAGATGGATTTGGTGATTGAGCTTCTTCTAATAATTCTCCATAACCCCAAACCCCACCAATATCTTCAGGAGGACATAATCCTTTTCCTGAGACACAATTAGGATATTTAACATCTTCAACAGGCTCAATATATTTGTTGAATGTAATTTCATGTTCCCATCCATCACCAAAATCATATTCATACACGAACTTCTTATTTGAATCGATTATTTCTTTTAAAGTAATTGAATCACTTGAGATTGCATGATCCATCATACCATCATCATCGATTTCTGAATAAAATTTATTTTTAACACGAAATCCATATAAATGATAATTTTCCCATCCCATAACTATTTGAATTATTTCATGAAATTTATCCAATCTTATATCTGGATTTAGGTTAATTCTTCTCCATATTGGAACTGGAGCATCTAATAATTTAATTCTAATTACAGCTATCTGATTTTTCATAATCTCAACCTTTTAATTTATAATACTTTATATACCTATTCATATTTTAATTCATTCATATTTTAATTTATATTATACTAATAGTTTAATCAAATGATTTTATATAAACTTATTTATATTCCTTATTGAAAAGTTCTTAAATTTTGAATGATAACTTTATTCATTAAGTTATTTAATTTTAAATGTATATTTATAAAAATCTATAATTTTAAATGTATATTTATAAAAATCTATAATTTTAAATTTTAAATAATATAAATTTATTTTAATTAATATAAATTTATTTTAATTAATATAAATAATTTTAAATATATAAAGAATTGAATAGGCTTAATGGAATTGATAATAAGTTAAACTCATCTTATATGCATAAGTCAACTACTATTTTTTCATATTCAAATTTTAGGAAATTCTGATGGTGAAAAGTAATATACTTTTGCATATCCTTTATCTACTAAAAGTTGATTAAAATCTGTTTTCATATCATC
>JAITOM010000416.1 GCA_031289975.1 Methanobrevibacter sp.
TAACTCTATTAAATATAACTCTATTAAATATAACTCTATTAAATATAACTCTATTAAATATAACTCTATTAAATATAACTCTATTAAATATAACTCTATTAAATATAACTCTATTAAAATTTAGAAGTTTATTTAAAAAATATTAAAATTAAAATTTAAGATAGTATAGTTTTTTATGTGAATATTAATTTTTATCAAATTTTATATGAATTAATCAAATTTTAATTAAAAAAAACTATTATAGTCATTTTGAAAAAGTTCTTAGGAAAAGTTCTTAAATTTTGGATGATAATTTTTTTCGATAATTTTTTTCATTAAATTATTTAATTTTAAATATTACTTTATAAAAATCTATAATTTTAAATTTTAAATAATATAAATTTATTTTAAATATTACTTTATAAAAATCTATAATTTTAAATTTTAAATAATATAAATTTATTTTAAATAATATAAGTTTATTTTAAATAATATAAGTTTATTTTAAATAATATAAGTTTATTTTAAATAATATAAATTTATTTTAAATAATATAACTAATTTTAAATAAATATATTTTAATAATATTTATTTTTAAAAAAATTATTTACTAAAAACTTTATCAAAACTATTATAATTAAAAAATTATATATTAAAAACAGATCCAAGATAAATAATTAATTAAAATAGAAATTAATATAATAAAAATTTAATAAAAATTTAATAATATACAAAGTAAATAACATATATTGTATATAGAAGTTTTAATATATATAATTTATTATAAACTTATTTTATTATTTATTACAAAAAATTATAAAAGAAAATTATAAAGGTTTTATTGTAAAAAACGATCTTAATTATAAAAAATTTAATACTCATGATACAATATTAATGCAAAAGTTTTCTAATAATTAAATTATTATAAAAAGTATTTATTATAAAATTAAGGTGAAAATATGGAATTGCTCTGGTTTTATATAGCAATTATATTAGCATTAAGTGACATAATTCATGGAAAACTTATGTGGAATGTTTTCAATGATTTTTATGTGGTGTTTGCTGGATTTGTCAATGAAATAGTTTCTTCACCTGTACATGGATGGGTCATACATGAAATACTTGAAGCTATTTTCAATATTGTTGTATTATCAATTATCTTCTTATCCTTAGAAATAGGAATATTAGGTGGATTAGTGCATTTATCTATTGATATAGCTCATACATTATTTCTGAAAGATAAAAACCCTATTATACACAGAGCATTACATTTTGTTATAGAATCACTATTTTTCATTTTAATATACGGATTTTAATATATGATTTACACTGCATTAAATTATTAGTTATGGATAAAAATAGTAATAAAATGTTTAAAACACTATTATTAATAATAGATATAATGAACTATTTCTATTTGATAACTAAAACAATTTAAAAAAATGAAAATTAAATACTATAATTCGATATTAATATTGAGGTAAAATATGAATGTAATGATTATTATTCCTGCGTTCAATGAAGAAAAACATATTAAAGATGTTGTAAATACAGCATTAAAATATGGGGATGTTATAGTTGTTGATGATGGAAGTTCTGATAATACAAGTGAAAATGCAAGATCATCTGGAGTAAAAGTTATAGTTACTAAGACTAACAAAGGTAAAGGGAATGCAATAAAAACTGGTATTAAAGAAGCCTTAAAATCTTCTTATGATGTATTTATTTTCCTTGATGGTGATGGTCAACATGACCCTAATTTAATCCCAGAATTCCTTGAAAAATTGGATAATGCAGATATTGTAATAGGTTCAAGGTTCTTAAAACAAGAAATAAAAAACATGCCCTCTCAAAGAAGACTTTCAAACTTAATAACAACAAAACTAATCTCCTTTATTTCAAAAAAACCTTTAACAGACAGTCAATCTGGTTTTAGAGGAGTATCTAAAAAAATAGCTGAAACATTTCTAAAAAGTCCATACGATGATTATAGATTCGAATCAGATGTTTTAATCAAATCTCCAAATAAAATAAAGTATGATGAGGTATCAATCCCAGTAATATATAATGATGAAGTAAGCTCTATAAGAAATACACATACAATAAAATATATTCTCTTTATTTCAAAAGCTGTGTTTATATATATATATAATAAGATAATAAATTTTAAAGGGTGATGTAAAATTATCATGGGTTTTATACAATTGAAAAATTAAGAAAATCAAAGATTTGTTATCGAAGATAACTTAGGAAAATCGAAGATTTTTCGTTTCTAACTTTAAAAAATAGAAAATTTTTTAAAATTAAGAAAAATAGGCTAAAAATTGATGCACTGTATAATAATGTCTAAATTTTTTCTGCCTAAAAACTAAATTTTGGATTTTAAATTTCCATACTAATTTTTACAACATCGGCTTTATATAGCATAATATATTATATATGAAGATATTGTTAAGACAATGATTATAAAAACATATAGTAAACATATGCATTCATTTCTTCTAAATTTAATTTTAGTAGAGATATAATTAAATAATTTATTATTATAAAAAACTAATAAAAATAAAGGAGCAACCGGGACAAAATATCTGCCTTGTAAACCTTGAATAATGTTAGATCCTCTGGGTGTATAGGTAATAAATTCAAAAAGGAATGTTAAAAGTGAAACCACCAAAAAAATAAATAATGGCACTAATTTTTGCCTAAAAGATAATTTATACTTACTTGTACTTAATAAAGAAACAAACACTAAAATTACACAATATAAAAAAATTAAATTTAAAGGTAAATTTGAGGTTAACCGCCGAAATCCTCCAACAAATGTTGCAATAAATCCTGGAGTAGATATCAAAGTATTTATTAAAATTGTTGGGAAATTTAATGGATTAGAAAGAATAAATTGAATATTATAATCAGATGAAACAATTCCTGAATTGGGACTGGCATATGTACTTTTAAACAATAAATTCCATGTAATTAATGAAATCATAGAAGGTAAACTTACAATTAAAAATGAAACTATTCTTTTAATCTTATTTTCAAATTTTTCTTTTGGAATTATAAAAAACAATAATCCCAATAATGCATAAGCCTGTTTTGAAAAAGCCAAAACAAAAACTAAAATCATAGAAATTAAAATATCTTTATTATATATTTTATCTTTAACTAAAGCCAAATAAAGAAAAAAACCTACTGTTAAAAATGAAACAGCAAAGTTTAAACTATCGGCTGATAGCGAACTGGCTTCATAAAGAGTCACAGGCATTAAAGCCAATAACAACAAAATATTTTTATGAATAGGAATAATTTTAATCCCATAATAAACAATAATCACATAAATCAATAAATTAATCAAACGACATAAATACATTAAAAATAAAGGAGAAGAATTAAATAATCCTCCCAAAAAAATTATAGCTCCAGTTGCTAAATAAGGCAAAGGAGGATAAATAGCAATATTAGCTATATTTATCGTGGAAGTTTCATTAAGATTTAAAGGTTGAGATAGGTAAAAAGAAATTTTACTAAAATTATTCATTATCGTATTTGATGGAAATGTATTAATGGTTAAAATACTTGTAGGTATCTGTGCGATATTACTTTTAGGAATTAAATGTCCTTGGCTTATTTCAAAAGCTTTATAAAAATGAGAATTTTCATCAGGTACTTGAAAGGGAGGATTAGCAAATACAAATATTAATCCAAAAATTAATGCTAAAACTACAAATATAAATTCTGGTTTATTAATTAAATTCATTTTTATCACGAAAATAGCTCATTAGATTATTAAATCCTAATTTATTTATTTTACATTTGCATATATCTCTTCAAAACATCTTTTTAACTTCTTTAAGAATGTCCTTAGCATACATTGCAGAAAATATTATCCCTAAAATATTAACTATACCAAAGGTAATAAAACGATCAGTCAATGCTATAGTTCCAGCTAATGTTTTAGGAACATTGAAAAGTGAAAAAAGGGCTATTTGAGATAATTCAATTGAACCTATACCTCCAGGTATAAGAGAAATGACCCCTATCATATTTGATAGTAAATACAAAACAATTATAACTACAAAGCTTAATTCAAAGTTAAATGCCTTAAATAAAATATATAAACGAAAACATTCAAATAACCATGAAATTAAAGACACAACCAGGAGAATAATGAAATTCTTAAAGTTAATAAAAGATATGGAATGTGAAACCATGTTTTTCAATCCATTTTGAAAATTTTCATTTATACTATCTACTTTTTTACTATTGAACCTTAATTTAAGAAGTAATTTCTGAATTTTATCAAGAAACCATAAACCTGTTTCTTCTCTCCAATTTAACAAAAATATAAATAAAACTACAATTGTGTTTAATATTCCTCCTATTAAAGGAATTAAAGTAAATGGTTGAGGAGTAAAAAATGTAGAAACTAATAATAAACAACTTGTTACAACCAAATCAAAGAATCTTTCAGTTATAGCAGCAGATAAACCTTTTGAAAGAGAAATTTTATTGATTTCAGCACCAGCCATGCCACTTAAAACTTCTCCTCCAGCTTTCATAGGTGTAAAATTTCCTGCAAATAAACTAATGGTCTTAACAATGAAATTATTTTTGATTTTATATGTTTGATTTATGATAAACCCCCATCTTAATGCTCTAAGGCAAATAATAAACAAATGAATAAGACATGCCAAAAGAATATAATAAACATTTGCTTCTTGCAAGTCTTTTATTATTTCAATAGGATTAAGCCATAAAATCACCAATACAATTAAAATAAGACCTATTAAAAGAAAATAATTTTTTTTCAAATTTTCAATTCCACATATAATTAATATTTAAGTCTAAATTAGCTAAAAAAAAGAAATAATACATTATATTATACAACTAATTAATTTAACCACACTAAATGTAATAATTCCTATCGTAACAAATAAAAACTTTCTATACTATTAATTAAATAAAAATATTAAAAATACAGACCAAGAAATATTGTTTAAATTAGTAATTATCTTAGTTTTTGAAAATATTTCCCAACTTTGAATCCATAGCAACTATTAAAGGACCAAAATCCTTAACATTCAATTCCCAAATCGCTTCTGGAACGCCTAAGTCAAGCCAAAAGACATTGGAAATATTTTGCACTGAATCAGAATATAATGCAGCACAACCACCAACAGCCACTAAATAAACAGCACTATTTCTTTTAAGTGCTTCACCAACATTGTCATCCATTCCACCTTTTCCAATAATGGCTTTTACTCCTAAATCAAGAACATCACTTTCATAAGGATTCATTCTCATACTTGTAGTTGGTCCAATAGCTACTAATTCAAAATCATTATTTTCTAAATCATCACTTGTTTTAATAATGGGTCCAGCATGGAAGATAACAGTATTATTTAAATCAAAAGGTGAACCTTCTTCAACAATACGTTTATGAGCTTGATCTCTTGCAGTTAATATCTTACCAGATATTGTTACTACATCTCCAATACTTAATTTAGAAATCATTTCGGCATTTAGAGGACTTGTTAATTTAATTATTTTTTCATTATTTTTATTCAATTGTAAATCCTCCTTATTATTTAACTTATTCTTGAAAAGAGTGTTTCACTATTAAATAAAGATTTATTTGCAAGTTTAAGTATTATTTAACTTATCTGAAAAGAATTATTTCCTTAGATCTGAGAGTCGGCTTAGAAATCAAAAAAATACTAAAATAATTGTTTAAATTAATTATTTTTATATTTAAATTAATTATTTTTATAAATATAGTTTTTAATATTTTAAAAAAATTATTAAAAGAAAAAAATTGGATGCTGTGAAAAATTATTAAAAAATTAAAAAAAACTTAAATTTTGTTATTAAAATGAACAGTTTAATATTGATTTTCTCGTTGTCTCATTAATCTTGTAACATATCCAGCGATTTTATTTCTTAAATGCTTAGTACTAACTGTAGAATACTCAGCAACTAATCTTTTGTTATCATCAAAATCTGTGCTGAATTTTCCTATGTGAGTTTCAATAAGTTCTTTAGATATACGTTTAACAAATGAAGTTCTAATATTTCCCATTTTTT
>JAITOM010000016.1 GCA_031289975.1 Methanobrevibacter sp.
TTTAAAAACGAAGATTCTCACATTAATAGATAAAGATATGCTTGAGCGGCTTGTCATGAAAGTGACACGAGCCGTTCTTAGGAGAGGTTAGGAGGGAAACCTCCTAATTTTATCCGACATTATTATTATAACAATAGTTATAAAAATTACATAACAATTGTTATATTTTATATCATATATAAAGGTTTACCATAAATAAAAATATTTTCAAAATTATCAACAATCCAAAATTTAAATTTCATCAAATTTTTTATTATTTAATTAATTTTTAAAACCAATTAAAACTTATAATTTAATATAAATTTTAATTTAAATAATTTTTTATAAGTTAAATTTATATTTAAAATTTAAGATCAAATCATAGACTTTTGAGCATCAAGACTAACAGTAATATTTAAATAATGATCCAATTAAAAATAACATCCGAAGATATACCATTCGAAGATATACCTATATAACCATTATTAACAGCATCAGAATAATCAGAATAATCATAAGGACTATTTACAATATTATATTTACCACCATTACGACCAAAACTTCCAGCAATAAAACCATTAACAGCTGAATTATCATAGAATTTGTTATTGGTTAAATTAAATTCATAGTTATTGGTACCTCTACCAGTGCTGAAGAAAACACCACCAGAATCATGAATTGGACTACTAGAATTACCAACATTAATATGGTTATTAGTGAAAGTATTATTCTTGGCTTTAACAGTATACTTCTCACTACCAGTAGCAAAAAGGAAACCACCAGCCATATTAGCACCATTATTATCAATTGTAGAGTCACTAATATCTAAGTTAGTGGTTAAATCGGTATTACCAAAGTAAATAACTCCACCTGAAGGACCATTATTATTTGTGAATAATGTTCGACTAATACTTATATTAGAATCAATACTATTAATACAAGAACCACCTTCATATAAACCTGAATAATTATTAACATTATTATTCCTGAAAGTAGAACCAGATATAACTAAATCACTACCTTTAAGTAAGTAAATAGTTGGAGTAACATCATTATTTGAAAAAGATGAATTTTCAATATTAACATGATTATTAGCACTACCACTACCATAAATACTAGTATTACCATTAGTAAAGAAACAATTAGTAAACTTAACATTAGAATTAGAGTTAAGACTTACTGCTTTATTAAACTTATTGAAACTTAAATTAACAAAATTAACAGCATTTGAAGTTTCAATACTGAAACTACTAACTGAAGTAGTACCTACAAAACCTACAAAATTATTATAATAATTAGGACTTCCTTTAATTGTTATTGATTTATTAATAACTATTTTATTACTAATATAAGTAGTAGTATGACCAGTTAAATCAAGAGTACCACCATCAGCAATACTATCAATAGCGGTTTGAAGATCAAAATGATCAAAATCATCCGCACTACTGAAACTAATTGTACTAATAGCTATTATTGAAATAATAGCTAAATATAATATTTTTTTAATATATCTCATAATATAAAACTCCTCCCTTCAAAAAATGGCACTGTAAAATCAGCATGGATTTTCACAATTGAAAAATTAAAAACAGACTATAAAAGTTTAATGACATGTATATGGGCTTAATGCTTTTATGCTAAAATCCAAATTCCAAATTGGGAATTTCCATCCTCTTTTTACAATGCCCAAAAAATTATAATACCTTACTTTTTCTAAAATAGTTACTACCAGATACTTGACTACCACCTGCTATTGCAGGATAAGTTTTTATAGTATAAGTCACAGCACCATTTTTAGCAAAATCTGATAAATCGACAGATTTAGTAGAAATGATTACCTGTAATTATACGACCATCAGCATACCAATATGTGTAGTCTATATAAGCATTACCACCTAAAGCACCATGACTATGTAATTTAGCATCAGTTGAAATTGGAATATCATATTCAGCATAATGGTTAAAAGAACTGCCAAGACACCATGGCCATACTTCAACATCATAATATTCAGCCCACTCATATTTCTGCTTATCCACTAAATTTTTTGATTGTAGATTATAACAATTCTTATGCTCTTCAGATGAAATATTATTCTTATTAATGTCTTTAAAAGTTACACGATAATTAAAATTGAAACTAGAAGTCTTTCCTATTTTAAGATAACCTTTATAGTCACTGCGATCATTAGACATTCCTGCACTTACAGTATTAATAGCTATTGAAACAATTAATACTAAACATATTAATATCATTATTTTTTTTTTAATCATGATTTATTCACCTTTTTTTCATTTTAACCAATTAATATTATTATTAGTTCCACTGGAAACAAAACCTTTATCTTGAGCAGCATTTTCATTCGTGAACATGTTACTACTTTCAATTCAAGTCTACCAGTTTTAACAAAAAATTTAATACTTATATATTAATTAAATAATTAAATCTACATCCAATACCAAACATATTAAGATACCATGATGATTTTCCTTTAAAAAAATCATTAATTAATATCTTAATCCTAAATAACATTCGCATTATACCATCTTTCATAGTATTAATCTCCAAATTTTAAATTTTCCATTATTTATATAACAATAGTTATAAAAATTACATAACAATTGTTATATTTTATATCATATATAAAGGTTTACGATGAAATAAAAAATTTAAAAATTTTGATAAAAATAATTGTTGAATAAACCTCATTTATTAAAAAAAATAAATAATAAAGATATTTAACTATTAAAATACCCATTAATTAAAGAGGTCCC
>JAITOM010000143.1 GCA_031289975.1 Methanobrevibacter sp.
GTCTTTATCAGCTTCCATTTCTTTTATATTAACATTAAAATCATATACTTGTTTATAAATCATAGTTTTAAGTAATATAACTCTTTCTTGTGTTAACACTTTTCTACGATACTTAACAACAAAAATCAAATGATAATTAAGAGAATATACTGCATTTGTGGTACTTTCCAAATCCATATACTAAGTATGTAATTACTACTATATATATATTTCGGTCACAAAAGCTGAAATTATTTGTATCACAGAATCTGATTAACCCCCAACTAAAGCAGGGGGATTGCATCAGATGTTTTGTTCAGGTTTTTTAAAATTTTCTATTTTTTATTTTATTAATATCTAATTCCGCAGTGTTAGCTATTAACATTACAGCCATGACTCCTGCTTGTGTTGGATCAGTTATTATAATATCTGCTTCTTTTGTTGCACTTCCAACCATGTTTAAACTAATAACATTAATACGGTATTCTTTTTTAATTTTTCTTACAGCTTTGCTTATTTCTCCACCCATTAAAGAACCAGCAAGAACAAGTGCATTAACTCTTGGAAGTCTTGTAATTGCATGAATAGCACCAGCGATTTCTTTCTCACCAATAAGAGGGATCGTATCTACACTTATTCTCTCTCCTCTAAGATTGTGTCTGTCTGCTTCTGTAATAGCTCCAGTAGCTACTTGCGAAACTTGAACTCCTCCACCGATAATAATAATTCTTTTCCCATAAATATCTATCAATGAGTCATGAATTTCAATTGATTTGACAGATTTTAAGGATTCTAATGTTTTAACTAAATAATCAATATCTTTTACATTTTCTAATTCCAAACTTATAGTTCCTAAATTATTTTTTTCAAGGTAAAAATGAGTATATGTAATATTTAAATCAATAGAAAATATTTTCTTTGTTATTGCTTCTAAAATTCCTTGTTCATCTGAAGTTTTGATTGTCATTGCAATTTTCATTATTAACTCTCCCAATTTAAAAAATAGAATGTGTATCATTAGTTAATTTAAAGATAGGATAAATATACCTCTAATAGAAAGTAGTATGGATGTTTGAATTCAAGCTAATCTTGATCTAATAGATAATTGAATATAAACCTTGATCCATTAATATTATCTTGAAATTTTTTTGTCTCTTATAGTCATTTTGGAAAAGTTCTTAAATTGGACGATGATCTTTTTTATCAAATTATTTAATTTCAAATATTAATTTATAAAAATCTATAATTTTAAATTTTAAATAATATAAACTTATTTTAATTAATATAAATAATTTTAAATATAGTGATGTAAAAAATGTTTGTAAGTAATCATTATTTTTAAATATCTTATTTTTATAAATTTTAAATTAATATTAAAATTAATTTTTTAAATAATAATTTTTATTTATTTATTTTTAAAAATAATAATTATAATTTTTTTAATTAAAAATTTGACTTTTATGATGTAATTTAAAAAATTTCATTATTGAACTTGTTCAATTAGAAAAACGAAGTTTTTCTTTATTGAAATTTTTTATTTCGATTAGAAAATCTTTGATTTTCTTTACTTAAAAACATTTTTTAGTTCACTATATCTAATTTAAAATTATCTAATAAAAGTTATTAATTTATAATTAAATAGTTTATTTTATTTATTTTTTAAAAATAATAATTTTAATTTTAAAAATTGATTTTAATAAAAATTAAAAGTAGTAATTTTTGCAAAAATTTAAGTTTTATAATATAATAAATAACTTTTTTAAAAACAAAGATTATTAAACTATATTAATTTAAAATTATTCATATTAATTAAAATATATTAATATTATTTAAAAATTAAAATTATAGATTTTCATGAAGTAATATTTAAAATTAAATAATTTAATAAAAAATTATTATTTTAAAATTTAAGAACTTTTCCATAATGACCATAATTAAATATTATAGACCTGTGTTTAATTATAAACCTGTGTTTAAAAAATAAATTTATTTAAAAATAGAAAACTAATCTATTTTTAAACCACCTATTCTTATTTTTAATATAATTATCAAGTGGAAATACTATGTATTATAAACTTATTGAAGAATCTAAAGAAATATTAAGAGATGGTCTTAAGAACTTAAACTTAGAAATCATGGACGAAATAAAAATTGAATTTCCACCTGATTCTAATATGGGAGATTTAACTTCAACATTATCATTTGAATTAGCTAAAGAATTAAAAAAATCTCCAGTTGAAATATCACAAATGATTATTAAGCAATTAAATTATGGTGAATCTTTTAAAAAAGTTGAAACCAAAGGACCATACATAAATTTTTTCATTGACTACGATAAATTTTCTAAAGAATTTTTAATTAATATTAATAAGGATTATGGAAATCTTAAGTCAAAAGATTTGAAAGTTATTTTAGAACATACATCTGCTAATCCTAATGGTCCACTTCATATAGGACATATTAGAAATGGGATACTGGGGGATTGCTTAAGTCGACTTCTTAAAGTAAGTGGAAATGATGTTGTAACTCAGTATTATGTTAATGATATGGGTAGACAAATAGCTATGATTGTTTTCGGGGTTAATGACCTTAATTTAAAAATTGATGAAGAGAATTCTCTGAAAATTGACCATCAAATAGGTAATTTATACTTTCAAGTCAACCAAAAATTAAATGAAAATCCAGAACTTAAAAATAGGATTGATATGCTTATTAAAAATTATGAATCTGGAAAAGATCCTAACTTAAATAAGGTATTTGAGCAGTATGTTAATTATTGTTTAAATGGTGTAAAAGAAACACTATTAAAATTAAATATAACACATGACGAATTTGTATGGGAAGGACAGTTTGTTCGCAATGGTGATGTGGATAAGATTATTAATTCTTTAATTGATTCTGGTTATACAAAAGAAGACGAAGTTTTATACTTGGATCTTGAAAAAGATTTTGGAATAGATAAAGAACTTGTTTTAAAACGTTCTGATGGAACTTCACTTTATTCAACAAGAGATTTAGCTTATCACATTAACAAATCCCAACTTGGAGATTTAGTAATAGATATTCTTGGTTCAGATCATAAATTAGCTTTTAGACAAATCGTTGCTGGATTAAGAATTTTAGATGAAAAAACTCCAGAAGCTATATTTTATGAGTTTATAACCTTACCAGAAGGTTCCATGTCAACTCGAAGAGGAGTATTTATCTCATCCGATGATTTAATTGATGAAGCTGTTAAACGTTCTTATGAAGAGTTAAAACAAAGAAGACCTGAATTAAGTTCCGAAGACCTTGATAAAATATCTCAAATAATAGGAATTGGAGCTATTAGATATTATATAGCTAAACTTTCACCAGAAAAACATATTAAATTTAAATGGGATGATGCATTAAGTTTTGAAAAGGGTTGTGTTTCTATTCAATATGCTCATGCACGTGGATGTAAATTACTTAAAAAATCAAATAGATACATTGATGGAGATTTAGATGTTTCATTGGAGGAAATTAACTCTTGGAATTTGGATAAATCTGAAATTGACTTAATAAGATTGCTTGCTAAATTCCCTCTTGCTGTTGAAGAATCATTAAAAATCCTTCGTGTTCATCTAATAGCTCATTATGCTCAAGACCTTGCCACAGCATTTAACAAGTTTTATAAATCACAAAGGGTTATAGGTGATGAAAATGAATTAGCAAGATTGCTGTTGGTCAATAAAACAATGATTACAATTAAAAATGCTTTAGCTATTTTAGGAGTAGAAACACCTGAATTCATGTAACTCACATTAAGATTTCTGATGAGAGCTATTAAGTTTAAAAACAATTTTTTAAATAAATTAATATTATGGTGAATAAATGGTAGTTATAATTGATCCTCAAAATGCAGGAATTTCAGGGAACATGATGTTGGGAGCTTTAATTGATTTAAAAGTTAATCAAAAAGAATTAAAATATGTTATAAGTCATGTTACTTCTCCTTTTGGAAATGTTGATATTAAAATAAAAAAAGTTAATTCTCATGGTATCGAATCAATTTATGTTGATGTTGTAGAAAACAACACTAAGAAAAATAAAGTGATATCATACAGCGAACTTATTAACAAAATTAATAATTTAGATAAGGATGATTTAATTAAAAATGAGATAATTGAAAGGTCTAAAAATGTGTTTAAGAGAATAGCTATTAGTGAATCAAAAATACATGGTAAATCTTTAAATGATATCCATTTTCATGAAGTTGGTGCTATCGATGGAATAGTCGATGTCTTTGGTTCTGTTTATTCCTATTATCAACTTGGATTTAACGATGAAAAAGTGATTGGTCTTCCTGTTGCCCTTGGAGGAGGAACAATTAATTCATCTCATGGAAGAATTCCCATACCTGCACCAGCCACAATAGACATTTTAAAAGATTTAGAATGCTTTGGAGGACCTATTAAAGAAGAATTAACTACACCTACTGGTTCAGCTATTTATGCTGAACTATGTGATGAATTTCATTCATTTCAACCAATCATGAAAGTGAAAAGTATAGGTTATGGTTCTGGATCTAAGGATTTAGGATTTGCAAATGTTTTAAGAATTATAAATGGTTATTCCAATTTAGATTTTGAAAAGGTCGATGTAATAGAAACAAATGTAGACCATTTAAATGGGGAATTCTTAGGTTATCTTTTTGAAAAGCTTATTGAAACTGGAGCATTGGATATGAGTATAACTCCAACTATCATGAAAAAAAATAGACCAGGTCATATAATTAAAGTAATATCCACACCAGAGAAAACTGATAATATTATCTCAGCTATTTATGAAGAAACTGGAACCTTAGGAATAAGAGTTAGTAAACAAACTCATAGAGGGGTAATTAAACGAAGAATAATCTCTATAAATGTTGATATGGGAAAATATTTGAATATCTCTGATACTCGTAGTATTAGATTTAAGTTAGGTATTATGGGAGATAAAATAATATCTCAAAGAAGAGAATATGAAGATATTAAAAAATTAGCTCAAAATTATAAACTAACATTAATTGAAGCTGAAAAAATAGCTGAAAACGAATTTAGAGAATTTTTAAATAATAATAGCTTAGATTTATAAGGCACTGTAAAAAGAGGATAGAAATTTAAAATCCAAGAAATTTGGTTTTTAGAGGGAATGGAAAAATATCAATTTACTATTTTTACATGAGTCTAAAAGATTACCTTTTTAATTTTGTTTTTCACCATTAAAAATGTTTTAATTCTCAATTAAAGTTTTTATTATCATTTTTACTCTTTTAAATTTTTTCTACTGTGGTGTATTAAATAATGTTTGTAGGTAAGGAAGTTTTTAAAAACGAAATATATTTATAGTTTAGAACCAAATTTTTTGCATTTTAAAAATTTTTCAATTTTTATTAAAATATAGTCATTTTGGAAAAGTTCTTAATTTTTGGATGATAATCTTTTTTATTAAATTATTTAATTTCAAATATTAATTTATAAAAATCTATAATTTTAAATTTTAAATAATATAAATTTA
>JAITOM010000176.1 GCA_031289975.1 Methanobrevibacter sp.
AACTCAAACCTCTTCTATAAATGATCAACCACATCATATCCACAAAATTCAATTTCCTATTTCTAATGAAAGAATTAAATTTCAGTCTTCCAATATCGAAAATTTCCCAACTTTTTAAATAGTCATGAATTGCCATAACTCTATTGTAACAATTTCCAATAAAAATTAACCTCCAAGATAATAGTACAATATAATATTAGTAACTAAATATTATATAAAACTTTTATTCAACTGGCTTAAAAAGATTTTAAAATGGCAAATTTCTTAAGTTGACAGCATTGCCCCCCACTGCTGACAACATAAGAAAATTTCCATTTTAAAATCTAATAAAACCAGTTTCAAAAAAGTTTTATATAATATTAAGTTACTAATATTATATTATACTATTATATTGGAGGTTGATTTTTATGATGAGTTGTTTCGATAGAGTTATGAGCATACATGATGATTTGAAAATTAGTGAAATTTTCGATAGTGGAAGACTGAAATTTAATTCTTTCATTAGAAATAGAAAATTAAATTTTGTGGACATAATGTGGTTGATCATATATAGAAGAGGTTTGAGTTTATCCTTAGATTTACATGATTATTGTAAAATAAAAAAGATTGTAAGAGTGTCAAAGCAGGCATTTTCCAAAGCTCGAAAAAATATTAATCCAGAAGTATTTAAAGTTCTGAATTTCAAGTATTTAAATCGAGCATACGAAAATACTAAGTACAAAACTTTTATGGGCTATGTTCTTTTAGCCATTGATGGATGTAATCTGAATTTATTGAATGATAAGACTTTAAAAGAAGAATATGGTGGTATTACAAATAAAGATGATATGGTTGTTCGTGTTAAAGCTATAAGCAGTGGAATTTACGACTGCTTAAATAATATGATGATAAATTTCAAAATAGCACCATACAAAACAAGTGAAAAAGAACTCGCAATAAAAAACATAGAAGAAGCATTAAAATTATTCAAAAGCGAACAAATGATCATAATATTTAATAGGGGGTATCCATCACTCGAACTATTCAATTATCTGATGAAAAAAGGAATTAAATTTTTATTCAGAATTAAAACAGATTCATATAAAAAAGAAAAACGGTCAATGAAAACAAATGATGAATTTATTGATTTTATAATAAGTAAAAGTCAAGTTAATCATATTAAGAATGAACAAGTTAAAAAGGACCTATTAAAAACAAGAAAACACAGCTTAAGAATAACCAAGGTTAAATTATCAACAGGTGCAAGAACATTTAATAAGTAATTTATCTATGAATGAAGTTAACTATGAACAAATAAAATGTTTATATGCTAAAAGGTGGGAAATAGAAAAATCTTTTGATGTTTTGAAAAATAAGCTTAACATGGAAAATATCACTTGACGTTCAAATATTAACAGTAGAACAAGATTTTCATTCTAATATATTAATTCATAACATCCTACAATACATAAAAAACGAATCCACCCAATATATTAAGGATAATAAAGAAAATAAAGAATTGAAATATGAATACAAGCCAAACATGAACATACTAGTGGGTCTTCATAAAAGAGACATTGCAGATATAATACTTGAACCCTCGTTAAATAAGAAAAAACAAAAATTCTTTAAGAAAAAAACAAAAATTCTTAGCAATGATTGAAGAAATAAAAAAATTTAATAGCCATTATACCCCATAGATATTTTGAAAGAATTGAACAAAAAAATAAACTTAAACATGTTACAAATTTAAGTAGAAACTTTTAAAACATGAATATACTCTAATCCAAAGGCAACAACATGATTAATTTTACCATAAATTACTTATCTCTTAAGTTGACAGCATTGGGGTGTGGGGGGGTGAGTGGAAAAACGAAACATTTATATAGTATCTGTTATTATATGTATTAAACATGGGTAGACATTAAATTTAAAAAATTTTTTCAGTTTCAAAAAATAAAGTTTCAGAAAAAAATAATAATTGTCGCCCAGTTTCATTAAATTTTAATTAATTAAATTGGAGGAATAAATTCATGAAAATGAAAATATTTAGTTTAATGCTTATACTTGTTTTAAGTATGAGTATGGTGAGCAGTGCCTCAGCTTATGGGCATGATGATATACGAGCGGGTACACTTGGTTATTTATCATGCAGTGAAGATTTGCAACAAAGAATAGTGTTTACTAATAATCCTGATTTATCTACTAACTCTGATCATGGATGGTATTACATTAAAAAAAATGATAATGCTGCAAGATCGTATATTGATATTACTAAAGATACAAATAATGGTAATGATAATCCTTATTGGAACGCATCATTTAATTCAGAACATGTGTTTAGATTTTGGTTAAATACTGATTATTACTCTTGTACACATTCTATAAGAGTAGATGATGTTGATTATAGTAAAGGTCTTTTCGTAGCTGCATATTATGATTGGGGGAAACAAGGTATCGTATATTATTATGATACTTATGGTAGAGCCCGTACCACTACTTTGAACTACGACCCTTATTATTAATTAAATTATAACTACTGGTGTTATTGAGAAGGTTCGAT
>JAITOM010000204.1 GCA_031289975.1 Methanobrevibacter sp.
GAGGGTGTAAAGAATATGGATCCTAAAATTTTTTGGGGCATGACAAATTCAGCTGATAATACTTTATTTCAGTTTTTCACTTATTGTGTATTATATAGTCAAAAATTAATATTAATAAATTTTGAAATCATTGATCAATCATATAAAATTAAATTATAGTAGTTTTGATAAAGTTCTTAATAAATAATTCTTTTAAAAATAAATATTATTAAAATAAATATTATTAAAATAAATATTATTAAAATAAATTTATTTAAAATTATTTATATTAATTAAAATTAGTTTATATTATTTAAAATTTAAAATTATAGATTTTTATAAATTAATATTTGAAATTAAATAACTTAATAAAAAAGATTATCATCCAAAATTTAAGAACTTTTCCAAAATGACTATTAATTAATTTTACAGTATTTATATATTTCAATAATATATATAATTATTTATTAAAAAATCATGAAATAAAAATTATTATAATTTTATAATTTATTTTTTGATTTTAGTTAATTATCATAATGGAATATTAAATTAAAAACATGAAAAAAATTTAATTAAGAAAAGAATAAAATTTAAAATCATGTATATTTATAAAGAAAAGAATATTAATTTTATAAAAAAAAGAGAAATAATAAATACTTATTTAATATCGGAAATATTAATAGGTATATGCTCTCTTGATGATTTATTTGCTGCTAAAATCATTTTAAGTGCATTAAGTCCATCTTCTCCAGTAATGATTGGTTCTGTATCTGTTCTAGCTGCATTTAAAAAGGATTTAATCTCTTCTTTCAATGGTTCTTCTTGATTAATAGTCACATCATGAGCAAATTTCCCATAAACATCAATGGTTTGATTAATATAATCCATAGAGATTATTCCTTCGGTTCCTGTAACTTCCAATTCTCTTCTTTTGTATGGTGTTAACCAATTAACTTCTAAAATACCAGTTATTCCTGTTTCAAATGTTGTCATGATTTCAGCATGATCTTCATATACACATTTTTCTAAAATACTCCCCATTGTAGCATAAATTTGTTTAGCTTTTTCATCAAATAAATAAGCCATTACATCAAGGTCATGAATAGCTAAATCAGTAGCTACACCAACATCTTTAATTTGAGGAGGAAAAGGACCAACTCTTTTAGCAAAAGATGATACAATATCACCAATGACATCATTTTCTATTAGTTCTTTTGCTTTCTTAACTACTGGATTAAACCTTTCTACATGCCCAATTGATAATTTAACACCTTTTTCTTTTGCAAATCTAATCATTTCTTTTGCTTCTTCAAGAGTAAAAGATATGGGTTTTTCAACTAAAATATCTTTACCATATTCAATAGCTTTCATAGTCACTTTATAATGATGTGTTGTTGGAACACAAACACTTACAATCTGTAATTCATCATGACTAAGCAAATCTTCATAATTTTTATATCCTGAAATATTATATTTTTTTGATGTCTTTGATAAAGCAAGATCATTCAAATCAGAAACACCTATAAAGTCAGTTTCATCCAATTTAGAGTATATACGAGCATGATTATAACCCATTGCTCCAACGCCTATTACACCAACACCTATTTTATCCAATTTTAATTCCTCCAATCAAATATATTCACTTATAATCTTTCCAGCTTCTCTACCAATAGCTTCTGACTCTTTTAAAGAGCCTTTTAAAGAGATTTCTTTTAAAATTTCTCCTTTTTTATTAAGTAAAATTGTAAATAGTTCTATTTTGTCTTTATATCCTTTAGCAAAACTTCCAAGAGGCCATTGGCACCCAATACCTAATTCTTTTAACGATGTTTTCTCAGCTAAGGTTTCTTGAAAAGTTATAGGATCATTTAACTTTGCAATGCACTCTTTTTTTATAGAATCTTTTCTAGATACAATAGCTAATGCTCCTTGTCCTGCTGCAGGAGTCATATCTTTAATTGAAAATCTATTTTTAATATATTTAGTTAATCTTAATCTTTTTAAACCTGCTTCTGCCATTACAGTTCCTGTAATCTCATTGTTAGCTACTTTTTCTATTCTTGTATTGATGTTGCCTCTAAGTGATTTAAGTTTAATATTTTTTTTGTGATGTCTGCAAAATGCTTCTCTTCTTAAACTACTTGTTCCAATTGTAGCATCATCTTCAAGTTCATCCCAATTGTAATTTGATACAAATACATCATTTGGAGATTCTCTTTTTGGAATTGCAACAATTTCCAAATCATCATCTAATTCAACAGGAACATCTTTTAAACTATGAACTGCAAGATCTATTTCCTCTTCTAATAATGCTTTATCTAATTCCTTAGTAAAAAGTCCCTTTGAATCCATATTATAAAGTTGGGAACTAAGTATTTTATCTCCTTTAGTTTTAATAATTTTAAGATTAATTTCTTCTTTAGTAATCTTAGATAAAGATGATTTAACATATTCTGATTGAGTAAATGCTAAATTACTTCCTCTCGTTCCTATTATCACTAAATCATCCCTAATTATTATTTTTTATTAAATATATTAAAAATTATTATAAATTAAGATATAAATTTGAATTATTAAACTAATTAACTGATTTATATGGAAATTTATACAAATAAATAATTTTTATTTAATTTTAGAATTATTGAAGATTTATAATTAATATTCTAAATACTTCTAAGTTATAAGTTCTTATTAAAATAAATTAGTATTTTAAATTATATAAATATATCTTATTTATAGAAAATGTAAATTTTCATGAAATTTAGATTAAATGGAGTTATTTCTAATTTTTTTAGAATATAATTTCTTATTTATAAAAATATTGAAGTATATACATTTAAAATAAAAACAACTTTTAGGAAAAAAATTGAATTGAGATTAATACAAATTTATATTTAAGTTACAAAACGGATATAACATGCTAAAAGTGTGAATGAATCCCGTTAAAAAACGGAGATTCTCACATTAATAGATAAAGATATGCTTGAGCGGCTTGTCATGAAAGTGACACGAGCTGTTCTTAGGAGAGGTTAGGAGGGGAACCTCCTAATTTTATCCGACAAACTTTTAGCACATGTTTTTAATTTTCTAATCGCGGAAATCCATCCTATTTTTACAGTGCCGATCCTCATAAATCTTATTTAGATCCTCATAATATAGCAAATCCGGAAGAAATGGTTAAATTATATTCTTATATTTTTGGCACATTTATTGTATTTATTTTAGTAGTATTAATTTATTATAATAAAAATTCAGATAAAATTCAAAACAATTCTATTGTTATTATAATGTTAAAGGAATTAGACGACACTGTTCAAATCTTTACTGATGACAACATTTATTAATATTAATGGTGATATTAGTATTATGAATAAATTAATACCACCAAATAAAAATATGTTGGGGGAAGTATTTAAATCTTCC
>JAITOM010000223.1 GCA_031289975.1 Methanobrevibacter sp.
AGAAGTTTTAGAAACACACAACCGCAATCAACAAAAAAATTATTCAAAACTAACTATGGTGTATTAAATTATATTAAACCAAGAATAGAAGATCAAAACAACCGATTTGGAGTAAATAAAGATAAATGAAAAGATATATGAATTTAGATATGATCCTAAATAAAATTATCATTCTTAAATATTTAAAATATAGATAATAAATTAATGTACTCTTTTTCTATTTGAATCTAATGATTATTATTATGTTATGAGTATTTTTAATGCTTAATGCATCATATTAACCCTTTTATTTCTTTTATTTCAATTTTAACCCTATTTAACAATTAAAAATTTTAGGAGCCAACAACTTTACACTCTCAAAATAAATATTATTAAAATAAATTTATATTATTTAAAATTCAAAATTATAGATTTTTACAAATTAATATTTAAAATTAAATAATTTAATAAAAAAGATTATCATCCAAAATTTAAGAACTTTTCCAAAATGATTATATAAAGAAAACTTCAAATTTTGATAAACCTCAACAAGAAGTTTACACTCTTTTTGAACCACAAAGTATATATACTTGAAAAAATATAATATTCTTTTAATCTTAAAGAGACTATTGTATAATTCTGTTTTTAATGAAAAACCCTTTTATTATGGATATAAGGATGAAATAATGAATTCAACTTTAATAAAAAATATAACAATTATTGGTGCTGCTAATGGAGAAGTAATTGAAAATACTTCAATAGCTATTGAAAATGGGAAAATAAAAGGGTTGGGTAATGATCTATCTAAAAATTCATCAAATTATTCTCAGATTATAGATGGTGAAGATGGTTTTTTAATGCCAGGATTTGTTGATGCTCATGTTCATTTGTTAGCCAATGGATTTCAAAACGAAGATTATATGAATGATCCACTTTCATATTATTTTTATAAAGGATTAAATGCAGCTAAATTAACATTAGAAGCTGGTGTAACAACAGTTCGTGATTGTGGATTAGTTGATTATGGATTTAAGTTAGCAGCATCTAAAAAGCTATTCACCTCTCCAAAACTTCAAATATCTGTAATGCCTCTTTCAATAACTGGAGGTCATTTTGATATTACATTGAAATCTGGTCATGATATGATTGTAAAATATCCTGGATTCCCACACCCTATTTGTAATGGTGTCGAAGGAGTAATAGCTAAAACAAGAGAGGTTGCACGTGCTGGTGCTGATTTTATAAAAGTCATGGCAACTGGTGGAACCACGAGTGCAAATGATAAAACGGACGATATTCAATTTAATATTAAAGAACTTAAAGCTATTGTTGATGAGGCAAATCGTCTTGATAGAAAAGTTGCTACTCATTGTCATGGTTATGGTGGATTAGAACTTTCAATTAAAGCTAATGTTCATTCAATTGAACACGGAACATCTATTGATAAGAAAAATGCTAAATTAATGGTTGAAAAAAATATTTTCTTGGTTCCAACATTTTCAGTGATGAAAGACCAAGAAATAGCTGCTAAAAATAAGACTTTAGCAGAGAATAAAATTGAAGGAACATTGAAATTAGTTAAAATGCACAAAGAAAACATGGAAATAGCATATAATCAAGGTGTGATAATGGCTATGGGAACAGATAGTGGTGTTCAAGAACATGGGAATAATTTGAGTGAGTTAAGCTATTTTGTAAAAATGGGAATGTCTCCTCTTGAAGCTATCGTAACTGGGACTTTAAACAGTGCTAAATGTTTATTTCTTGAAAATAAAATTGGTTCAATTGAACTTGGAAAATCTGCAGATTTAGTTTTCACTAAAAAGAATCCTCTTGATGATATTTCGATTTTAAAAAATAAAAATAATATTTTAATGATTTTTCAAGATGGTGGGATTGTTAAAAATAAATATATTGATTAATCATTTTATTGGTGTTTAAATGAGTGAAGATATTGAAAAAATCATTAATGAATTAACTATCCCCGAGAGAGAACTTTTAAAATACTTAAAAGATAATGTTTCTGTTTCTAAAGATAATATTAGTCTTAATGGTTCTACTGAAAATATTGGTGTTCCTATTGAAAATTTTAAGTCAATGATGAGTGCTGCTGGTTCTCTTGCTTCTAAAGACATTATTAAAGTTAATACAATTGCAGATGATATTGTTCAATTAACAGATACTGGATTAAAACACACTAAATCATTATTACCCGAGAGAAAAGTTTTGAATGTTTTAAAAGATAAAAATGAAATAAATATGGGAGACTTATCCAATATTGTAAATGATAATGAAGTTAAAATAGCTGTTGGATGGTTAATCCGTAAAAAATGGGCTAAAATTGAAAAAGGAAATATATATATCACTGATGATGGATTAAAATCTATTAATAAAAAAGATGATGATGAAAAATTATTGGATATTCTATTAAAAAATAAGGATATAGCTATTTCTTCTTTGGATGAGGATTTACTTTCAGGATTAAAACTTTTAAAAAATAGAAAAAATCTAATTAAAATTAAAACTAATAAAGATTATAGTTTTAATATTCTAAGTAAAGGGTTAAAAATCCTTAAACATGATTTTACTATTCAAGAAGAAGCAACACAACTCACTCATGAAGATCTTAAAGATGGTAAATGGAAAAAATTGGATTATCGCCCTTATGATATTAATGCTGAGTTTCCTAATTATTTTCCAGGAAAAGGTCATCCTTTAAGAAGAATAATTGAAGATATTAGAGAAATTTTTCTTAATTTAGGATTCAATGAATCAAAAGGACCTATTGTAGATTCTGCTTTTTGGAATTTTGATTCTCTTTTCCAGCCCCAAGATCATGCTGCTCGTGAAATGCAGGATACTTTCTATGTTAAAAATCCTCCTAAAACTGATTTACCAGAAAAAAAATTGGTTGAAAAAGTAGCTAACATTCATGAAAATGGTGGTGAAACTGGTTCGGATGCTTGGAATTATAAGTGGGATATTGATACTTCAAAACAATCATTACTTAGAACACATTCAACAGGAATATCTACACGATATTTATATGAACATGAAGCTCCTTTAAAAATGTTTTCAGTTGGTAAAGTGTTTAGAAGAGAAACCATAACATATAAACATTTACCGGAGTTTCATCAAGTGGATGGTATAATTGCTGGCGAAGAAATAAATTATCAATCTTTACTTGGAGTTTTAAAAGAATTTTACAAGAAATTAGGTTTTGAAGTTAGATTTAGACCTGCTTATTTTCCATACACATATCTTTCTACTGAATGTGAAATTTATTTAGAAGAAAAAGAAAGTTGGATTGAGCTTGGTGGTTCTGGAATGTTTAGACCTGAAGTTTTAGAACCATTGAATATTGATGTTCCAGTTATGGCTTTTGGTCTTGGAATAGAAAGATTAGCAATGATTCAATATGATATTACTGATATTCGCATGTTGTACAAAAGTGATATTAACTGGTTACGAAACTTGCCTGTGAAAAATGGTTTAAAATTAGAATAATATACTATAAAAATATTTGGGATTGTAGTGTATGAAATAATGTTTGTAAGTAAAAAAATCTTTCAGATTTTCTAATTGAAATAAAAAATTTCAATAAAGAAAAGCTTTGATTTTCTAAGTTTAAAAATATAAAATTTTTAAACTAAAGAAAAACTTCATTCTTCTAATTGAACAAGTTCAATATGAATTTTTTAAAAATATCTTTAAATCATCAATTTCATAAATAAAAATATAATGTTATTTATTTTTAAAAATCATATTTTTAAAAATTTCATAGTTAATATTAAATTAATTTTTTAAATATTTTAAATTAATTTTTTAAATAATAATTATAAATTCTTTATAGTGGTTTTGATAAAGTTCTTAATAAATAAACTTTATTAAAAATAAATATTATTAAAAAATAGCAAAAATTATAAATTTTTTGACTTATAAAATCATAGATTTTATAAATATTAATTTAAAATCATTTATATTAATTAAAATATATTTAAATTAT
>JAITOM010000291.1 GCA_031289975.1 Methanobrevibacter sp.
CATTTGAGTGAGAAAAGTTAAAAATAGATTAATCAGTTGGATTTTTCAAAGCCTCAATTAATATACAATATTATTATATGAAACCTACAATTTTGGTGGTGATGCTAAAATTAAAAAGGAATGATTAAAACTTTAGACCAACTTATCAAAAAATACTTTTCTAAACAAATTTTCATCATCACTATTAAAGAAAGGCAATCCAATTATATTATATTTCTCTTTAGATCCATCATATTTAATAATCTCTTTATTACAAAAAATCTTTTTCAAAAATTCTTCTTTCCATGAGTCTTTTTGAGCAATATGTTCTCCTTTGGGTTCTATAAACAATTGGTAATTCTTATTAACCCCTGATTTATTTTTCATGAAAAGAACAAAATCAGGAGCCAAAGCCTCACCATTCTTGGAACTATAAATTTTAAAAAATAATTCATTTCTAATAAGATAAATCTCATCAAACTTTTTATTCAAGTCATTTACAACTTTATCAACAAATTTAACAAGTGCTTTTTCTTGATCAGTTCCATAGTTAGCATTAAAAACATACCATTCTTTATTTTTCAAAAATTCTTCACACCCTTCAAATCTTGGATCATCAATATTAATATTTAATATTTTATCATGAAAAATTTTACTAATGGGGTTTTCAAAAAATTCCGTTCCAGAATATTCAAATGTTGAGTGTTTTATTTCATTTTTTATATAAATTAATAAATTATAAACTGCATTGAATCGTTGCTGATTATTTAAATCTTTTTTTTCGCCCTTAAAATCAATTATCATGTCATTAAGATAATTATTATTATATATAATATCAATTGAAGAGTTAATTTCAGGAAAATATAATTTTAAATTTTTGAAATTAAAAAAGTCAATTTTAGCCATTGCAGATCTAATGACATGAGTTTCAATTTCACTTAGTTTAATGGAATTAGTATAATGATTAGAGTTTTTAATATTTTCATGTTCATTTAAGGCTTCAATTTTTTCTGATTCACCAGAATATAATTTATAAGGAAATGGTTGTTTAAAATATTTCAATGAATTAAACGAATTTAAACCATAGTTTTTTCGTTTATTTCTATCATTAATGAAAATGCTTCCTCTTTTATATAAATTTGTTTCTTTAAAAGAATCCTTCAATATAAGTTTTTTCTGTTTAATTCTATTATCCATCAATCCATCTTTAATTAAAGCATCTTTTAATTCAGAAATGTATTGGGACTCATCATAACTATGAAAATACAATTCTTCTAAAATTCGTAAATCATTTTCAGTATCATGATCATATTTTCTTTTATATTTTTCTTGTGAATCATCTAACTTAAATGGAAAATATCTCGCTCCTCGACCAATAAGTTGTGCTTCAGAGACTGTTGATCCTTTAGTACCTTTAGATACTTTTTTATCTGAAGGTCTAACAATGTCAAATAAATTTAGTACATCCCAACCTTCATCTAATTTTTTTACAGCAAAAATTACTCTTATAGGATTATTTTTACTTTCTAAGTTGTTAAGAATAAATTGTTGAGTAATCAATTCATTTTGTATTCTTTTATCTTTTTGGGCGGTCTTAGTATTCAAATCCTTTTCATTAACATTTAAACATTTTTCTTCTGAAAAGTTAATTTTAATTTTTTTTATTAAATTATCAATAGAAAAATTTTCTTTTTCATAAAAATCAAAAATTTTTTCAAATAATGGGTCAGTTGATTTCTCCTTGATTTCTCCAATTTCAAACCGACTGAGATTATCAACTAAATCTCTAAAGATTCTGTGATTTTCATCGGATTCTTTTATTTTTTTTATGGCTTTAAATAGTATAACTGGTTTAAAATGATTTATTCTGTGTTTATTAGCAAGATCTTGACGATATTGATTTATGATTATTGCTGACAACATTCGATATTTTTTATCCCCATCCACTCTAAAAATCTCAATATTTTTGGAATATTTATCTTTAACAAAGCTTTTTAAGTCATATTTATACAATAAACGGTTTAAATATTTTTCATATATATCTTCATTTTCAATACCTATAGTTGCAGTAAACTCTAAAAGAATATTTTCTTTATTTTTCTGAAAAATTTTTTCAATAGTATTTTCCCAATTAGGTTTATTAGTCAAAGTTTTATTTTTAGTTTGAGTTTGACCATGATGCGCTTCATCAGCTATTAAAACAACTTTATTGTACTTGAAGTCTTCAAAGGTTATACTATTCTCTTTTTGTTTGTTTAAATCAGAATGCAATTTTTGGATTGTTGTAAAGCAAATATTAATATCCTCTGAATTAACTCCTTGATAATTATTCACTTCAGAAATGTTGACAATATTTCCATTCATAGTTATTTTTTTGTTAAAAAGATATTTATTTGAAAAAGAGTTGAGAAAATTATCTTTTGTTTTCTCTATAATATTATTTGAATTTACAAAAAACAAAAAGTTTCTATGTCCATTTTTATAAAGATATAAAATTAAGCCTGCCATAATTAATGTTTTACCTGAGCCCGTTGCCATATTAAAAAGTACTGAAATCGGATTTTTCTTGAACTCTAAATCTTCTTCATAAAAAGATTTAAAATACTGAAATGCATTGGTTTGGTAATATCTTAATGGAAATTTAGGATTTAAGTTAGAAACTACTTCATCATCTATAGGTGAATTTGTAACATGTCTCTTACCTAATTCTTTGTCTAACTTTCCCTGTAAAAAAACATTAGACATAATAATCTCCATAGAAACTTTTATTTAGTTTTTTAACATTCTCATTTATATTAACTTGAGAATCATTAATTTCGGAAAGATTAACATACAGTTGGTTTTTATTTAACATTTCACAAAGAATTTTCTTCTGTTCATCTAACGACCATGATTTAAATTCATCTAAATTTTCATTAAACTTATTTATTTCTAAGTTATAGTTCAAGAAGTATCTTTTATACATAGATTCCCATATTTCCATTATTTCTTCGTTATTTTTAGATTTTTGAATAAAATTCATAGCTTCTTCGTTGAATTCCATCAATTCACAATAAACAAAACTGCCTCCACCTTCCCAATTCAATAGTTTTGAAATACCCCCTTGTTCACCTACAATAACATTTTTCATTCTTTCAACAGTTAAATCGATATATTCCATTTGTTCAATTCCGATATATTTACGATTCAATTTATGTGCAGTAGCAACAGTTGTGCCAGTTCCCAAATGAAAATCTAACACCAAATCATTTTCGTTAGTGCTTGATAAAATTATTCTTTGTAGTAGTGATTCTGGTTTCTGCCCCTTAAAATTTTCACCACCTAATTCCATTGTTTCATCAACACGCGAAACTGAACTATCTATAGCAATTGAATTTAGCCTGTCCCATTTATTACAATTCCAAGTATCTTCTAATGGATATCTTTCACCCCTATTTGTATGATTTATAAATTCAGCGAAATCAGGTACTAAATTTTTATCAAAAGAAAAATTCTTGAATGCTTTTTCTATTTCACTATTCGTAAGTAGTGGAGCAAAATCTTCATTCGGAATATATAATTTATTGAAAAAATAATTCTTTGTTTTTGAATAAAATAAAATCGTATCATAATTTCTAATATATTTTTTTGCTTTTGTTTTATAACCTGATAAAAATCCCATCCTCCATATAATCTGAGTAATGAAATTATCTCTTCCAAAAACCTCATCCATCAATACTTTTAAATAATGAGCTTCATTGTAATCTATATTGATGTAAATAGTTCCATCATCACTCAATAACTCTCTTGCCAGTTCCAAACGATTTTTCATGAAAGTAAGCCAAGTAGAGTGATTAAATCTATCATTATAACGAAAACCATCATTTTCTGTGTTATATGGTGGGTCAATATAAATGAGTTTAACTCCTCCTTGTTTTTTTACCCATTCTTTTAAAGAATGGAGTGCGAGAAGATTATTACCTTTAATTATCAGATTGTCACTCTCTTTCAATTCCAAAACTTCATGTTCTCCTGTAGTATCATATCTTTTGAAATTTGTTAAAACTTTTTTATCAAATAACCTATCTATTTCATCTTGAGCTAATGTTTCATTGAAAAAAATTTCGTTTCTTTTTTTATCTTCTTTAGTCATTCCACCTTCTAAAACACAGTCTTTATATGGCCAAACTAATGAAACTTCTCCTCTTTCATTTAAAAATTTATTATCAATATTCAAACCAATCCTGTTTTTAAATTTAGTGAAGGAATTATCTAAGAAATCTTTTTGATCCATATAATTGATAAATTTATTAAAGTCAAATATTAAATATTCATCAACTTTAGAAAAAAACAATTTTTTAATTTGTTCATCTTTAACAAGAAGTTGAATTAACTTTCTATCACCTTTAAGAGAGGAGTTGATAATTTCATTTTTAATTAAATCATTATTTTCATCAATAAAATTATCCTCTTCTTTTAAAATATTTATTAACTTCTCATAGAAATTTGACATAATATAGCACCAAATAAAAAAAATAGTAAAATAATTATAATATAACTATTGGCTTTTATCATATATAAATGTCAACTACAATATCAATTATATGTAAATTACTATGTCAAATTTACATTTTTAAAAGAAAAATTATTTAATATATATGGAAATAAGTATTGCTGAAAAATTAGGATGGGTAAAATTATCAGAACATAGAAAAAAAGTAGTGAAAGACTTATCCAATGACTTTAAAATCCCAACAGAAATTAGTAAATCAACTGGATTGAGTAAATCAGAAGTTAGTCGGACATTAAAACATTTGAAAAATAAAAAAATAGCTGTTTGTATTAACGAAGATAGTCATAGAGGTAGAATTTATTGTTTAACAGATGAAGGAAAAGAAATAGCAAAATATATAAAGAAATGAGCTCGTTTAATAATTATTTTTGTCAAAATTTCAAATATAGTAGGAAACCTATTTAGCAAACATTTGTATGTATTAAGCTAATATTACCATGTCAAAAATTTTCATGATTTAATCGATGAATAATCATGCGATGAAATTTGAATTGAAAATTATATTGCCCAAAAATAAGGATCGTACTATAAAAAATATAAATTTATAAATATAGTGGAATAAAAAAAGTTTGTAATTAATCATTTATTTTTATTTGCTTAATTTTCAATAATACTTTCTAATATTTTATTAAATTATTAATTAATAAATTTAACTATTTTATTTTT
>JAITOM010000083.1 GCA_031289975.1 Methanobrevibacter sp.
TAAAAATATTATTTAAAACATTTATTAATTTATAAAATACAAATTATAAATAAATTATATGAATAATAAATAAAAATATTAATAATTTATTTTTATCAAACTTTTAGTATTAAACTATAATTAACATATTTATAAATTAATATATTTTTAAATAATATTTTTAATAATAAAAGAATATTAAAGTCTTAAATATAAAATATAAAGTCTTAAATATAAAATAAGATTATTTATCATTGAATAAATTCTTATATTATAATTGTTCTTTTTTGTTTAAAAGTTAATCAATTTTAGAAAATAGGGGGAAATTTTTATGGATGAACATGTTATTGAAGCAATGGGAAAAACTAAAATTCTTATAAGGAATGGTAAAGTAGTTGAAGTAGATGATCCTAAAATCGATTACTGTCCACTATTCCATAAAAAAAGAGGGATTGAGAAGCTTAATAAAGATGTTGTAAAAGAAAATATGGAGTTTAGAATTGCAGATTTTGGAATGTGTAGTCCTAATAGACAATTAGATATGAAAGATTTTCTTTCATTTGGAATCTCAGAAATACTCTCAACACTTTTAGATGAAAAAGTAATTGATGTTGTTGTTATGGTTTGTGAAGGTTGTGGGACTGTATTAATAACTGAACCAAGTAAAGCTCAAGGAATTGGAGGAAGAGTTTCTGGTCTTGTAAAAACAAGCCCTATTCCTGAAATTATTGAAGAAATTAGCCAAGAAAATATTTTAGATGTTGAAAATGCAAGTATTAACCAATATAAAGGAGTTGAATTAGCAATGGATAAAGGTTATAAGAATATTGCTGTTACAATTGCCTGTGGAAATGATGGTGAAAAACTTAGAAACCTGGAAAAGGATAATTCAGATTTAAATCTCTATTTATTTTCAGTTCATTCAACGGGTATGGATCATGATGAAGTTGAGGATATTTTTAAATATTGTGATATTGTAACGGCTTGTGCATCTAAATATATACGGGATACTGGTTCTAAAAAAGCTTGTTTAGAAGTTGGTAATTCCATTCCTATTTTTGCTACAAGTGAAAATGGTGAAAAGTTCATTGAAATGAGACTTAATAAAATAGGTAAAAAAAATAAAAAGGGTGAACCAAACCCACCTAAACCTTTAATTTAAGCATGTTTCAGTAATAAGTTCATTCATATGTTCATAACTCATCTATAAATATTAAAAATTCTCTATAAATATTAAAAATTTTGCCCGTATACTAACTCTCATGGATCATTGGTAGATTACCCTTCCCTCCCCGAGCAACCCTCGAAACAGGCAGTCTATCTAATGCTGGGTTTCTCCTAATCACAGAACAGTTTAAACTTTACTCATAGAAGGACCTTAGGCATCAGTCAAAAAATGATATGACATGAAATATTATATTTAAGATAGTATTTAATTCTTTCCATAAATGAGAATGTTGAAAGTATGGAGTTTAAAAAATTAACTTTCATTTTATAAATTAATAAGAAAATCTATAAGCTAACAATCATTATTAATATTAACTAAATAAGAAACTGTACAACAAAACAAAAGTTGATGAAAAATTTATTATTTCTTCTATGTTTATGGGGGATTACTATACACAACATTTTTATATAATAATAAAAAAATAATTAAAATAAAGCATGTTAAAGAACATACATTTAAATTTAAAGAGGATGATATTATGGCAAAGAAGTATTGGAGTATAGCACCTGCACCTAAAAAACCAGCTAAATTAACAAAGGATGAGAAAATAAAAATTGAAGCTATTGTTAGTGAAGAAATTGAAAAGATGGAAAAGTTAAAAAATGATGTTGCAAGAATTCATATTAGAGCAGGTCGAGTTTATTTCTATTCCCGAAAGGAAGCAGAAGAAGGTAAAGCTTATATTGTCCCAGTAGTGGATGGAAAATATCTTGAATTTATGTATGGTAGGATAACAATTTGGGATAATGAATTTAAAAAATGTAGTTTGGATTGGCAAAGACATAATGATAAATGGATTGAACTGGATAAAGGAACATTAACAGAATGTATTAGAAAAATGGAAAATAATGATTGGTTTTGTGAAATTTAAAAAGGTAAAATAATGTCAAATAAAATTAAAAAGAAAATAAAGAGATTAGATAATATCATAGCCTCATGTGACGATAAAAAGATTTTGAATGAAGTTGATAAACTTTTAAAAGATTATCCTAATAATTTATATTTAATAAAAGTAAAATCAATATCATTATTTAGATTAGAAAAATATGAAGAGCTATTAAAATTTCATGATAGCTATTTGGAAGATATTTATACGGATAGTGACATTGTTCACACAAAAATGGATGCATTAAATGCATTAAATGATATTAAAGAAATGGCTATCTTTGTCAATAAGTCTCTTATATATCATCTTGATGATTATTATTTAATTGAAACGAATATTGATATTTTAAATGATTTTCAATCAGATGCTGATGATATGAAGTTTTTAAAAGGCTTATTAAAAGTTAATCCCAATAATAGAGATGCATATCTTAATTTGGCATATATTTCAAATAATTTTGCTCGATATTTCGATGATCCCTCTATGTATCAAGATGCTGTAAATTATTTTGATAAAGCTATTGAATTATCTAAATTAATTAATTACACTCAATCTCATATTTATATATCTAAAGGTCAATCCTTGATTAAGCTTAAAAAATATGATGAAGCACTGAAAACAATTGATTTAATTGATGATGGAAAACATAATGTAGTAGTGAAATTTAGAGAAAAAGCTATTATTCATCGTGAATTAGGTGATTATGAGACTGCTTTGAAATATGTGGATAAAGCCATTGAAAATGATAGTTTTCCTTTAGATAATTCTTTAATGGAAATTAAAGGAACCATTTATTTATGTATGAAAGATTATGATCTTGCAATTGAATATTTTAATCAAGCAATTGATAAACATCGGCATTCATATTATTATAAAGCAGTTGCATTAAAAGAAAAAGGTGAATATTTGGAAAGCCTTAATTGTTTAAACATGATTGAAGAAAACGAATATTTAATTAAACAAGGATGGATAAATTATCAATATGAAAAAGCCCAAAAACTTATTAAAGAAATAAATGATTTGAATAATTGACGCAAATTTTCTAAAATATATTTTAAAGAAAAGGGGAATGTTAAAATTGAAATTAATGGTTTAAAAGTATAAACTATATGATAATCATATTTCTAATTAAAATCTATTTGATGATAAAATTTATGTTGATTATATTAATTAATCATTATGGAAAAGTTCTTAAGTTTTAAAATGGTAATTTTTTCATTACTTTATTTGATTTTAAATATCATTTTATAAAATTCTATAATTTTAAATTTTAAATAATCTAAGTATATTTTAATTAATATAAATAATTTTAAATTAATATTTTTTAATATAGTGTATGAAATAGTGTTTGTAATTAATGAAGTTTTTAAAAATAAAATATAATTATTAAATTTTTAATTACAAAAATTATATTTATTATAGTAATTATAGAAAAGTTCTTAAATTTTGAATGATAATTTTTTTTATTAAATTATTTAATTTTAAATAGTACTTCATTAAAATTTATAATTTTAAATTTTAAATAATATAAGTATATTTTAATTAATATAAATAATTTTAAATTAATATTTTTTAATAATATTTATTTTTAAAAAAGTTATTTATTAAGAACTTTATCAAAACCACTATAATTAATAAAATAATAAAATTATGTAAATATTTAATTTAAAATGTAAAATATATTATAAAATATTAATTAAAAATAATTTAATATTTACAAAACATTATAATTTGGATTAAAATATATTCTAATTAGACATTAAATAATTTTATTCTAATAATTAATATTTTACTTAATACTATTTTTTATAAACTGTTAATAGATTTTTAGCAGGGATGGTCGAGTGGTCAAAGGCGATAGGTTGAGGGCCTATTGGGTTAGTCCCTTCGCGGGTTCGAATCCCGTTCCCTGCATCATTAATAATTTTAATCTACTAATTAATAATTTTCTTATTTAATTTTCTTATTCAAGTTAAATTATAGGTGTATGTTTACTATCTTCAATGAAAACATCAATGAATTCAAAGTTATCAACATCAAATAAACCTTTATCAGATAGTTTTAAACTTGGAATAACTAAAAGAGCTAAGAAAGACAAGGTCATGAATGGAGATTTTAAATTAATGCCTAAAGATTTAGCTATTTTATTCAGTTCTAATTTTTCTTTTGCCACTACTTCTATATTTTCATTGGTCATAATTCCACCAATAGGGAGTTTTAATATTTTCATCCCATTACTTGAAACAATAGCTAATCCTCCTTTACTTTCTCTTATAAGATTAACTGCCTTTGCCATATAATAGCTATTTGTTCCAACAACTATTATATTATGGGAATCATGAGCAACACTACTTGCAATAGCTCCTTCTTTTAAATTAAATCCTTTTACAAAAGCATTTCCAATATTATTGTTTCCATATCTTTCAACAACTGATAGTTTAAGTATATCTTTAGAAACATCTTCTTTAGCTATTCCATTTTCAATTCTTATTCTCTCTTTAATTTTATTGGTTATTAATTCCCCATCTAAAACTTCAATTAAATTGATTTTTTTAGTGTTTAAATCATTTCCCAACATATTAATCTTAATTTCAAAATCATCAGATTTTTTTTCAGTTAATATGAAATTGTTTATGATTTTAGATTTTTTTCTTTTAAATAAAACTTTACCATTCTCTGCTACTAATTTTCCATGAACAAATGTTTTTTTAATATTTAAATCATCTAAATTATCTACTAAAATAAAGTTAGCTATTCTATCTTTAGCTATTAAACCAGTATTTAAATGGTAATGTTTAGCAGGATTTAATGTTACCATTTTAATAGCTTCATATTTATCTATTCCTAATTCAACAGCTTTTTTCACCAATGAATTTAAATGCCCTTTAATTAAATCTTCTGGAGATATATCATCACTTACAAGAAAATCGAAAATTGGGTAAGATAAAATATTTTCAAAATCAACAGCAGAAATTTTCCCTAAAAAATCTTGATTTGATAGAAGTTTCAATCTTTCTTTTAAACTAAAAAGATCTTCCATATTTTTAGCAGAAGATCCTTCCCTAACCATGATTTTCA
>JAITOM010000264.1 GCA_031289975.1 Methanobrevibacter sp.
AATTATAGATTTTTATAAAGTAATATTTGAAATTAAATAATTTTAAAATAAAGATCATGATTTAATTAATAAATTACTTAATCGTTGTTAATCCTATTTTTCAATTATTGTTTCATTTATTGCTATTCCAAAATGGCGAGCATTATCATCAACAAAAACTTTCACTTTATCTCCAACTTTAAGTTCACAAACTGATACAGGATTTCCATCAGAATTCACTAATCTTATGGTTTCAGCATTTTGAACCAAGGTTTTAATTTTTAAATCATCACATTCGGCTTCAATAAGCATTAAAGGTCTTTTTTCAATTTTAATTCTTCCAATTATAACTGTTCTTGTTTTTCCATTTTTATCAACAGCTAAAACTTCATCCCCAGTTTCAAGTTCACTAAGGTATCTTGTTTTATTGTTAGGAACCATTATATATGCTTGAACTGGACCAGCATTAACTCTAAAAGGTCTTGAAGCAACATATTCACTTTCTAATGTTTCACTATGAATTAAAAACATTGCTTTTGAATATGATCCAATTAACATTCCCTCCCCAATATTTAAGATTGAACTTGTGTCAATACAAACTCTGTCTCCTGAAGAAAGGCTTTTAATGTCGGTTATAAGACCATCTTTTAAATTATAGTTACTTGAACTGTTATCTTCAATAAGTTTAGCTATTTCTTTAATTTGATTAAAGTTTTCTACTTCAAATATGATTCCATCGGTTCCAATTTCTAAGGTTTCAATGGCTACTTGTCCTTCTTTTTGATTTTTCACATACGCTACTATTTTAGTATCTTCTTTTCCTAAATCAGCTATTATATTTTCAAGAGGTATAACAGTCCAATCTTTAGCAACAAGAATCACATAATCGGTTATTCTACCAATAGCTACAGCTAATTGCTCATGTTTTTTATCAGTTATTTCAATGTAAGCTGCAACCAATTTATTTTCTGATTTTAATTTTTTGGCTGTAGCTATATCCTTTGATTTTGTAAAATCATTGTTTAATTGAATGGAACCATCGCCTTCACCATTAATACCAACTAAAACAATGTCTCCATCTGGACTTATAACCTTAATATCCCCTAATTTTTTAATGTTCTCATAATCTTTTAAATCTAAAACATGATTTATTCCAGATTCTAATGAGGTTGTAATCAATTCTTTTTTTTCCTGCCAAGATTTATCTGGTGTTTTAATCCATGCAAATTTTTTAGTCAATTTATGATTCTCCTTTTTAATTATAATAGTTTTAATGCTTCTTCAACATCTAAATTATTATGAACAACTTCTGCAATTGCTTTAGTCATTTTTGCAGGGTCTTTAGCTTGGAAAATGTTTCTTCCAAAAGCTACACCAGCACCCCCAACTTCTATAGAATCTTTAGCCATCTCTAAAAGTTCTTTGTTGGTGTTTACCTTAGGACCTCCAGCTATTACAACAGGAACAATAGCTCCTTCAACAACTTCTTCAAATGTTTCTGGACTTCCTGTATAATTGGTTTTAACTATATCAACACCTAATTCAGAGCCCACACGTGCAGCATGTTTAACCATTTCAACATCATTTTCATTGGTAATTCTTTCTCCACGAGGATACATCATTGCAAGCAAAGGAATTCCCCATTGACTACAAGTTTCAGCAACTTCACCTAATTCTTGTAACATTTTAGCTTCGGTTTCAGAACCAATGTTAACATGCACAGAAACTGCATCAGCACCAAGTTGAATAGCTTTCTCAACTGATGTAACAAGAACTTTATTGTTTGGATCAGGACTTAATGATGTGCTTGCTGAAAGATGGATAATAAGTCCAATATCATTTCCATAACCTCTATGCCCCTGACTAACAATACCTTTATGCATTAAAACAGCATTAGCCCCACCATTTCTAATACTATCAATAGTTTTACTTATATCTATTATTCCACTAATAGGACCTATTGTGACTCCATGATCCATTGGTGCAATTACAGTTTTTTTAGTTTTCCTATTGATTATTCTCTCTAATCTAATTTTTTTTCCAATCATATTTTACTACTACTCCATTATTTTCATGATAATTATTAGCTTATTTCTTAATTAGTTTAATATAACTTATTATTTTATTTTTTATTAAATTTATTATTTTTATAAAATCATACTTAAATAAAATCATACTTAAAAATCATTAAAATTTTTATTATATAGTCAAGAACCAAATTTTTTGCAAAAATCATTATTTTTAATTTTTTCTTAAATTCCATTTATTAACTTTAAATTCGTTATTTTTAATAAATAATTAAAATAAACCATTTAATTTTATATTAATAAAATTTATTAAATAATTTTTGAAAAATCATGATATTTTAATAAAAATTAAAAAATTTTAAATTGCAAAAAAATTGGTTTCGTACTATACATGTTTTGCATAATTAAGTTATTATATTAATAATCATTATGGAAAAGCTCTTAAATTTTGAATGGCAATTTTTTTATTAAATTATTTAATTTTATAAATTATTTAATTTTAAATATCAATTTATATAGATATTTTATTTTAAAAAAATAATTTTTAATTATTTAATTTATATTTATCTTAAAATTGAAAAAATAGATATTTTAATAAATTCAATAAAAAAAAAATATTTTCTAATATAATTACATTTTCTAATAAAGTCCATAATTTTAAATTTTAATTAATATAAATTTATTTTGATTAATATAAATAATTTTAAATTAATATTTTTTAATAATTAATATTTTTTAATAATATTTATTTTAAAAAAGTTATTTATTAAGAACTTTATCAAAACTATTATAATATCAAAAAATTTTTTGCAAATTATTTTTTCAACTATTAATATTTATCGTTTAAATTTAATTTAAAGAAATAAAAATTATTTCTAATTAAATATTTAATTGAATTTTATAAAATTAATATATAATTTTTAATTTATTAATTTTTCATGATAATTAAATTCTTAT
>JAITOM010000085.1 GCA_031289975.1 Methanobrevibacter sp.
CTCTTGGTCTGATGATTATTTTACTTGTAGTGTTGGTTCAGATCCTATTAGTACAATATAAGAGTATATTAGGAGTCAATGTTAATATGACTAAAAAAATTCTGGCTGATTCATCTCACGACCCTAAAGGGTACGGAGTTTCCTCAGCCAACTTTAAATAAATTTAAAACGATTAAAAAAAGAAAACTAAATTATTATATTAAAAATAAAAGCGGGAAAGATTATTTTCCACCTCTATGCTATAACTTGATTCACTGAAGCTTAAATTTATTTTATAATGTTAGTTATAATAAATATTAATATTGGTTAAAGAGATAGATAACTAATCGGTGCAACAATGGAAAAATCACAACTTATAAACTTCATTGGCAAAATGATGGAAGATTCTGGATTTAAGATTTATAAGAATTTTAAAACATCGAACATGATTATAGATATTTATGCTGTTCTTCCTACATTAATAGGCGATTTTGGAGTGGTTGTTACATGTAAAAACTATGATAAACAATTTAATGTTGGAATAGAAGTTTTAAAAGACATGGAAATGATATCTAAAAGATTAAAGGCTTCAAAAGTTGTTATTGTTACAAGTTCTTCATTTTCATCCCAAGCAATTAATTATTCAACAAGAAAAGACATTAAACTAATTGATAGAGAAGACTTAATAAAATTTGCTAAGAAATTCTCTCAAGAAAATAATGAAAATGTTCCACCATCTAATAATGAAAATTTTGATTCTAATATAGAACCTAATAGCCATTCTAATTTAGAACCTAATAGATCATTTAATCATGATAATACTTTTCTTGAAAAAACAGGAAAATTTGGTTCAAATAAAAAAGGAGATGTACTTTCAAACCCAAAAAATAGTTTCTCTACAAAAAATAAAAACAAATTAGGTTCAATGTTTTCAAAAAATAATAATCCATCCTTACCAAAGGATACTTTTAATAATAAACCAAAAAAGAAAAATGTGAACTATGTAGCAACATTAAAAACGATTTTAAATAATGCCATTATAATGATAATTATTGTTGTTTTATTATCTTATTTCATCCCATACATTCTTGAAAAGTTAGAAATACTTCATGGGAAAGAAACTGGTATACTTGAGATACTGTTATCTCTAATTTTATCATTTGGAATAGTTTTATCACTGAATAAAAATAAAGCTGTATGGATAATAAAAGGAACAATTGTATTTTTCATCTCAGTTGCAATTCTAATTATTTCAATATTTGTTTTATAAATAATATTATTACTTACATTTTTAATTTAACTTCATTACAGGTTTAAAATAATAGCTAATTTAAAAATAAACAATTAAATGGTTCCGACGCGATTCGAACGCGTGATCCCCTCGTTGTAAGCGAGGTATCATACCCCTAGACCACGGAACCAACAACAATTAAATTATGTTTTGAAAGTATATAAAGTTTTCTATAAATGATAGTGTCTTAATTACACTCTTAAATTTTTATTAATTATTATCTTAAAATATATTCTTGGTATATCTGGGTTATTTTAAACCTATATGTTATTAAATTAAATTTCCACTACCTTCTCTTAGAATAATAGGTTCTGATTTAGTTAAATCAACAACTGTTGAAAATTTATCTGATTTTAAAGGTCCCACATCAATAGCTAAATCAACATCATGATCTAATTGTTTAACTATTTCTTTTGGAGTTGACAATGTCTCCATTGAAGACTCATTAGCACTTGTGGCTGTTATAGGAAAGATCTTTGAAAGTTCAATAGCTATTTCATTTTTTGGAATTCTAATCCCGATTTTATGGCTGTTTCTATCAAAAAATTTAAACCCCAAATCTCTTTTTTTATACATGACAAATGTAAATGGTCCTGGAAGATTTTTATTTAAAATATTTATATTTGCCTTATTTCCTTCTACTAACATTAAAGCTGATTTAATTGATGAAAAACAAACTGAAACAGCTTTATTTTCATCTCTTTTCTTAAGTTTATAAAGTTTTTTAACAGCATCATTGTTAAAGATATTTACACCCAAACCATAAACTGTATCAGTAGGATAAATAATTATCCCACCTTCTGAAAGAATATGAATAGCATGATCTATTATATCTAAATCTAAATCATTATCAATATTTAAAATTTCCATAAAACACCAATTACCTATAATCAACCGAATACCATATTAAACAACTGAATACCATATTAAACAACAAAAATTACTTGATATTTTATAATAATTCCATTACTAAAGTTTTCTTTGATTTAATTTAAAGGTTTAATATAATAAATTAAACTATTTAATAGCTATTATTTTATTAATTGAATTTAATATAGCATCAACACTTGCTAAAATAACATCTTCTTGTGTTGATCTTCCGGTTGCTTTATTTCCTTCACTATCAGAACTTATAACAAATACTTCTGCTAAAGCATCGGTACCACCAGTAATGGCATCAATATTATATTCTTCTAATTTAACATCAATGTATCCTTTTACTAATTTAGAAATAGCTTTTAATGCAGCATCAACTGGTCCAACACCTATTTCTGATTTTTCTTCAACCTTACCCTCAATATTTAGTTTAACAGTTGCAGTAG
>JAITOM010000095.1 GCA_031289975.1 Methanobrevibacter sp.
AATTTCTTATTCTTAAAGAATAAATAAAATAAAAAATTTAAATTTTAAATTATAGTATATGAAATAATGTTTTTAAGTAATGTAATTTTTTAAATTGTATTATAAATATTAAATTTTTAATTAAAAGAATTATAATCATTGTTTTTAAAAATAAAAAAATAAAAATTATTATTTAAATAATTAAATTAATATTAATTGAAATTTTTAAAAATAAGATATTTAAAAATAATGATTACTTACAAACATTTTTTACATCACTATAATTTATTCAATTTTAAATATCACTTATAAAAATCTATAATCTTAAATTAATATCTTTTAATAATAAGGGGTGGGGAACAATTCTATCGAGACTTATTTAAAGATATGAAGAATATTTTTCCATTTAATTTAAATATAAACGATTTTATATAATAATTACTTTTTTTAGTGAATATTAAACTAATTTAATAGAATTTACTACTTTACAACTTCCTATTTTCTTGTAACTCTCTATTTCTGCACTTCAATAACTTCTTTTATTTTTCATCATATTTAAAAATTTCTCAAATATAAAGAATAATTTTAAAAATTAAAATATTTTAATAAAATTAAAAAATTTTGAAAATGCCAAAAATTTCATAGAAAAAACAATGGTTTTTTCATTAATTGGAATTGTTGCCCATCTTCATTAAAAAAATAAATAATCCATACATATAAAATATTTTATTTTGGGAATATTATATTTTTGATATAAATTGAGAAAATTTTTAAAATATGTATGAATTAACTTTTAAAAAAAGTTTGACTAAACATTATTAACTAAACATCTGTATCAAATACCAGTTGTACTAAAATTGTACTAAAATTGTACTTAAGATAATTTAAAATGATGATAATTTTATTAATATGCTAAATGAAAAGAATATATTAATAAAAAAAGTTGCATTAATAAAAGCATCAAAATATAGAAATTCGATTTTGTTTTCCATAGGACATAGTATTAAAACTCCATCAGAGATATCTAAAGAAGTAAATATTAGAATTAATCATGTGAGTAAAGTTCTTAAAGAATTAAAAAATGAAAACCTTGTAAAATGTTTAAATGAAGAAAGAACAAAAGGAAGGTTATATAAGCTTACTGAAGAGGGAGAAGAGATCCTAAGTTTCTTAGAATCTAATCTAAAAAAATAGTGAAAATATTATAGTCATTATGGAAAAGTTCATAAATTTTAAAATAATAAATTTTTTTATTAAATTTTTTAATTTTAAATATCATTTCATAATAATCTATAATTTTAAATTTTAAATGATATGGGTATATTTTAATTAATATAAATAATTTTAAACTATTATATTTTAATAATATTATATCTTTAAAAAAGTTTTATTTTTAAAAAAGTTATTTATTAAAAACTTTATCAAAATCACTATAAATTAAGTTTATTAAATTGAATTAAAAGATTACAATGATTCTAATAGCTCATTCAATGAATTAAAAGTTTCTTGAATTTTAGAAGTTTTAGAAATTGAACCTTGTGCAAGAGTTTCTCTTCCACCCCCTCCACCTCCAAGTTCAATAGCTAATTTTTTCATGATATCGTTTGCTTTAAATCCATTTTCAATAGCTATTTTAGATGAAGATACAATTAATTTTCCATTATTATTTGCTAAAACCACAATATCGGCTTTATTTTCATCAGTTAAATCAGTAGCTATTTTTTGTAATTCTTTAATATCAGTTTCTAAAATGAAAGATAATAGATTTAAATTCTTAAATTTTTTAATGTCATTTTCTAAATCTTTAATCTTAAGTTTAGCTATTTCTGATTTTAATTTTTCAATTTCATTTTTAAAATGTTTCCATTCTTTAAAGAATCTATCGGATGTTTTGGGTAATAAATCAGGAGTGACCTTAAAGATTGAACTACTCTCCATTAAATAATTATCATTCTCTTGCATAGATAATATTGCAGATGTTCCTACTGAAAAATCGATTCTTTCCATCCCATCTTGAACCCTTTCAGTTTTATTAATCTTAATAAGTCCAATATCTCCAGTTGTAAGAATATGAGTTCCACCACAAGCTTGCACATCAATGAAGTTATCAGGTTCATCATCAGTTTCACACCCACAAATCTTAACAACTCTAATCACCGAACCTGGAACCACACCTCCTTGATAAAGAGATAATCCATAAGCATTTTCTGCATCATTTCTGCTCATAAATTGAATATCCACTTTTAAATTTTCCATAACATATTCATTAGCTATCTTCTCGATTTCATTAATTTCATGGTGTGAAATACGCTTATAATGAGATAAATCAATACGAGAATGTTTTAATCCTTTTTGAGCACCTGCTTGCCAAATATGTTCGCCTAAAACTTTTTTTGCTGATGCAATAATAAGATGAGTAGCAGTATGATTTCTTGCAAGTGCAATTCTTCTTGACCAATCAATTATAGCTTCTACATCTGAATTTATTTTATTAAGAAAAAAATTAATATTCAAATCAGTATGTATTTTATGTAAAACAACATCATTAACTTTTTGTGTATGAACAACATCTAATTCTACCTTATCAATGATGATTTTTCCAATATCGGATGGTTGTCCTCCACCTTCAGGATAAAAAGCTGTTTTATCCAAAATTAAATAGATTTCATCTTTAATCTCTTTTGCACCAATAAGTTTACTATTAAAAGCAGATTTTCTAAAGTCTTCATAGAAAATAAGTTCAGTTTTAGGATAATCAATATTTAAAGACTCTTTTTTATCATGAATTTCAGTAGAATGTGAATCAGCTATTAAAGTAAAGAAATTATCAGGAATGTTTACCTTAAAATTTTTCTTTAAAGCTATCTCAGCTACCTTTTCAGGTGGCATACCATGAACATCATAAAGATCCATAAGTGTTCCTATTGGCATTTCAGATTTATTGGACTTTTTAATAGTTTTAATGGTTCTCTCTACTATTCGTTCTCCTTTATCAATGGTTTTAAAATATCTTATCTCTTCAATATCAACTATATTCATTATATGCTCTTTTTGTTTCTTAATTTCAGTGTAAAACTTTGTTAGGAATTCTAATTGAATTCTTATGATATCAGAAAGTGATTCTTCTAAATTAAGCTTTTTTATAAATCTAATGGTTCTTCTAATAATTAATCTTGCTAAATATCCCTCTTTAACATTAGAAGGTATAATTCCATCGGCTATCATGAAAGTTAAACATCTTGTATGATCTGCAATAATGTAAATAGCTTCCATTGGTTCGGTCGAACTTAATAAATCCTTAACAGATATATTTAATTTGTTTGCAACCTTTTCTCTAAGCAATCTAATATCAGCAAAAGTTTCAATATCCATAAGTCCAGCCAATTGAGCATTTGCAGATAAAATATCTTCATTAACATCAATATTAGCTAAATTCTTTAATTTATTTATAACTGGAAGAAAACAAGCATCATAAGCTGTTGGTGTTCCTTGTGAAATCCAAGCTATTCTTTCTAAACCATAACCAGTATCAATTGTTTTATTAGGGATTTCTTCTTTTTCACCATTAGGAAGAATTTTATACTCCATGAAAACTAATGTGGCAAGTTCCACACCTCGCACACATACCTCATAACATGCTCCAGCATTTCCTCCACCTTCCCACCACCCATCAATAAAAGTAATTTCATTAGGAGTTATACCAATACTTGCAAAGAAGTCATGACAAAGTATAACTGTATTATCTTTCCAATAAATTTCTTTTTTTTCATTATTAAAAGCATGATGGGCACCCATTGTAAAGCAAGTCATGTGTCTTCCAGTTCTACCAACATTATCAACATCATTTAAACGAATTGATGGCTGTGCAATAGTGAGAGGATTAGCAGGAGGATCAACTAAACCTGATGTAACCCATGGCTGAAAGTCATAAATTGAAGCACCAACTAAGAAAACATCATCTCGCCATCTTTTAGCAAGAACTGGATAACGAGATATGTATGTGTGTCCTCTACTTTCAAAAAATTCTATAAATGTTTTTTGAATTTCATAAAGGTCATAGCTATTTTCTGTTGCAGGATTCCCAATAAAACTATACTCATCACAAGGAGCATCTCCACATGTATCTCTTTCAATCATTGACCAAAATTCTCTTCTACAAGTCACACATTTATATTTTTTATATCCTAACCCTATTAATCCATTTGACATATTAATCCATTTTATTTGTTGATTATTATAATTCTTTTTAACTACAGATTGTGTAAAAAAATTGGAGGTTTTGGAAAATTTTGGGATTTTATATACAAAGAAACCCAAAAATAACGAAAACTCCGCAAAACTTTACACCATCTTAATTACAGTTTAAGATGAAAAGTTTGATAAAAATAAATTATTAATTTTTTTATTTATGAGGGGGTGGGGAACAATGTTCTCCACCCTTATTTTTAATTTATTAAGCACATTTTCTATTATTTTAATTATATTGGTGCTAAAAATACTTTTTTTTTATTTATTAATGAGTTTTCATTTATTTATCATACTTTTCACTTATTTCAATTTAAGCATGAGTTATTTTAACTACTTATATTCTTTTTTATAATATAAGTATTTATATTTGTTTATTCCATATTAATGGTTGATGAGGAGATTTTTCATTGAATTATTATCTTATCTGTTTCGCGAGAGTAGTTTAATTTAGTCTCTTTGTCAAATATGTGTTTGTGTTGTGGATTTTTTTTAATGTGTTTTGTTAATGTTTGGGTATTTTGACTTAATACCAGCAATCAACATACATATTTTGCATTTTCAAGTGAAGTTACATTTAATTGTATGAATTTATCATTATATTTCCAATCACCGAATATGGTTTCTATTTTATGCTTTTTTTTACCATACAATTTTTTATTTTC